>NZAU01000166.1 GCA_002686215.1 Candidatus Woesearchaeota archaeon | reverse complement strand
TGGGACAGCTAAAAGTTATTATAAGTTAAGTCTTGATGGTGGATATGATAGGGATGTTGAGGTTGAAGGTGCTATTCGTGGATCTTTTGCTATTCATCCAAAAACAAAACTGATTGGACAAGTTGGATCTGGTGCAACCATTCTCAATGTTGACTCTACAGTTGGATTTGGTACTACTGGTGAACTGGCAGTTGTATATAACGACACAACTTCTGGAGTTGTCTCATATACCTCCAAAACTTTAACTGAGTTCTTTGGTTGTTCTAATGTAACTGGGACAATCTCCGATGGTGAAGATGTTGGTATTAATACATTTGCTTATGGAAGATCTTTTAAAGATCAGGATGAAATTATTACCGTAAGAATTAACTCTGTTCTTAGTAACTTAGAATTTCCAGACAACACAACTAATTTCCGTGATGGAGATACTGCAAGAATTAGAACGTTAGGTAGAGACAAGACTGAATCTATTTACGGTAACTGGTTTTATAACTATGCGTCTTCTCACTCAGTAAAATCAATCAAGTTAGTTGATGCTTCTGACAACAGTTATAATCTTGAATTAAATCAAAGACAGTTTTTCCACCCTAATGATAATATTGATATTATTGATGATATTGGGTCTACCAGAACTGGAGTTGTTTACTCAATCCTTTCTGAAACCACAATCAATATAAAAGGATCTGGATCTCTCGATCCAAATAGATCATATACAGTAAATAGAAAAATCTTAAAAGGAAATACTAAAAACTTTTCTTCAGCAGAATTGTATCAAGCAAATGTACAGGGTATTTACGACAATCAAGAAAATTTCCTTGTAGCAGCTTCTTCTATTCCATCATATTTTACTTCTGCTCTAAACATAAGTGATAAAAAAATTACTTTTTCTGGAACTTTTCTTGGAGATGAACTTGAAATAACTCCTCTTGGAAAGCATAACTTCTACTCTGGTGATCAAGTCTACTATGCTGCAGAGTTAAAAGAAGAGTCGTTTGTTAATGACAGCGGAAATGTAGAAACAAGAACTGTAAAAGGAACTTCTCTTGGTGCAAACTTCCCTGATGGAATGTACTATGTTAAGAGAATAAGTGATACAACTTTAAAACTTGCAAAGAGTAAAAGTGATGTTTATAATAACAAATTTGTTTCGGTTGATAGTTCAACCACGGTAACTAATAATACCTTACAACCCTTATCTTTTAGAGATGAATCTCTTGAATCTCAAAAGTTAATTAGACAAATTCCTAAAAATGCACAACATACTGGAAAGTTAACTCCTACAGAACCAGGATTTACTGGAATATTAGTTAACGGTGTTGAAATTCTTAACTATAAGTCTTCCGATGTTGTTTACTATGGTCAGATAGATGAAGTAGAAGTTCTTGCTCAAGGATCTGACTATGATGTTATTGATCCCCCTCTTCTTTTCATCAGTGATACTGTTGGAACTGGTGCGACTGGAGACGTTGCTGTATCTGGAGCATTGCAATCTATCAGAGTTCTTGATCCTGGATTTGATTATATCTCAAAACCAACTATAACAATTACGGGTGGTAACGGTAGTGGAGCATCTGCTATACCCAACATGAAACTGATTGATCATTCAGTTTCATTCTTTTCAGAAGCTGCATCCAATAGAGTTGCTCTTGGTTCTACACAATCGACTATTGGATTTTCTACTTACCACAAATTCAGAAATGGTGAGCAGATAATCTATAGAACGAACGGACAACAAGGAATTGGTGGTTTGACCACAGATGCTAAGTATCACGTATCTGTTCAAGATAATCAAACTGTAAAACTTCATGAAAATTTAGATGATGTTCTTGCAGGAATTAACACCGTAGAATTTACTTCTTTCGGAAACGGATCCCATCAACTTCAAACTGTTAATAAAAAATCCGTAGTTGAGTCTATTTTTGTTCTCAACAGTGGATCTGGATATGAGAATAAAAAGAGATCATCAGGAATTTCTGGAATTAGTACATCTCAAGACTCTATTGGTATAAAAAATCATGATTTCAAGTCTGGGGAAAAAGTAAAGTACACTGCCGGAACTTCTGCAATCGGTGGGTTAACTGATGGAAAGGAATATTACGTTGTTAGAGTTGATAACGATAACTTTAAATTGACAGAGGTAGGGGTCACTACATCAACAAGAACTTTCTTCTATGATACCAATCAGTTCATTAATCTGACTTCTACTGGTGCTGGGACACATTCATTCAATTATCCTGATATTTCAGTTTCTATCTCTGGACAAATTGGAATATCTTCTATTGGTTCCGAAACTTTCCAGGCAGAAATTCAACCAATTTTCCGAGGACAAATAACATCTGTTAACCTTTCTAACAATGGTGTTGGATACGGATCATCTGAAGTCCTTAATCTTGACAGACCACCCGAGGTAACTGTTGTTTCTGGAGAGGAAGCACAGTTATTACCAATAATTAATAACGGCCGTCTTCAAGAAGTATTAGTATTGAATTCTGGTAAGAAGTACAATTCTCCACCGGATTTGTCAATTGTAGGAGATGGTGTTGGTGCTGTCATAACTCCTGTAATGACTGATGGACAAATAACTTCGGTTAAGGTTTTTGAAAGTGGAATTGGTTATGATCAAAACACGACCACTGTTACTGCTATCTCGCCAGGAAGAGGTGTAACTTTAAGAGCAAAACTTCAAAATTGGAGAGTTAATTTATTTCAGAAAAATCTCTTTAATTTCCAAGACGACGATGGTATTATTGTAAATGGAACAAATGAAGATTATGGATTACAATATGCCCATGTTTATGCTCCCAGAAAACTTAGACAATTAATTTATTCTGTCGCTCCAGATGGAAAAATTTTATATGGAGATTCTGATCTTAAGATTGATGTAAACACCAAACAGGAAAAAGTCTCAACTCAACACTCTCCAATAATCGGATGGGCATATGATGGACATCCAATCTATGGTCCATATGGTTATTCCACACTTTCTGGTGGATCTGTTGTTCCTATGCAGACTGGATATGTTGAAGATGCAACTAAACCACAAAGACCTCCTCTGACAATTTGGCCGTCTGGATTCTTCGTTGAAGACTTCATTTATAAAAATAAAGAAGGAGATAGTGTTCTTGATGAAAATAATGGTAGACATTGTGTAACTCCAGATTTTCCAAATGGAACTTATGCATATTTTGCAACGATTGCAACTGATGAAGCAGACACGCAATCACCTTTTACTGGATTTAGAAGACCAAAATTCCCATATCTGGTTGGAGAAAATTTTCATGCAAAGCCAAATGAATTTAACTTCTCGAAATTATCAAATCAAGATGAGTTTGACTTCAATAATTCAAACTACATTAAAAACACTTTACCGTTTAATTACATTGATGCGAATAAAACAAGATATAAGTATGTTTCTCTGCCAAATGATTTAAAGCAAGAAGTTGAAGTTAGTAATGCCCTGAGAGGACCTATTGATTCTGTTGGGGTGATCACTGGAGGAAACAATTATAAGGTTAATGACCCAGTTGTATTCAACGAAGCAAATACAGGTGGTGGAGGCGTTTCTGCAAGGGTCTCACGTATCTTAGGAAGACCTGTTGAAAGCGTAAGTGTTGCTACGAGTTCCATTTCTGGAGTTGAATTTTATCCATCTGGAGTGAAAGGTAAATTTATTGCCTTCACTCAGAACCCCAATGATTTTAGAAATTCTGACATTATCTCCATAAGTGGAGTCTCGACCTCTGGATCTAAACTGGAGGGAATTTATGTTGCAGGTATTGGGACAAATGTCTATAAGGTAGCTGGAGTAGGAACAACATCATCTGGAATCGGAACTGTTGAAGCAACTGGTATTGTCACTTACATTAATGTAGTTGGTAATTTAAATTATCCAGACATCAGAGAGAATGACATCCTCCAGATTGGAACAGAAACTGTCAAGGTTCTGAATGTTGATTCACGTCTCTCAAGGTTGAGAGTTCGTAGATCTGTAAACGGTGTCGTTGGAGTATCCCACACAGTGGGAACTGGTGTGACTTCTCTACAGAGAAAGTTCAATATAACATCAGGATTTAAGACAGATTTTGCATACAAAAATAATAAACAAGTTTACTTTAATCCTGCAGAAACTGTAGGACTTGGCAGCACCGGGGGTGTTGGTATTGGAAGCACCATTTTCTTTAGCAATCCAGGAACTGGCGGAACGTCAGTAATTATTCCAACAAAAACCCTGTTCTTTAAAGACCATGAGTTTATGACTGGCGATCTTGTAACATATTCTGCTAATGGAGGTAGCGGAATTATTGTTCAAGACGAAACAAACGTTGGAGTTGGAACTACTGTTGCAGATGGAACTCAACTGTTCATTGCCAAAGTATCAAATAATCTCATTGGTCTATCTACTGTAAGAGTTGGTCTGGGAACAACTGGAACATTTGTTGGCATTGAAACCACTACATCTACCACATTAGCATTCCTTGGTATTGGAACTGGTGTTGAGCATAGTCTCAAAACTAACTATAGCGTTATAACAGGCACTGTCTCAAGAAATAAAGTAACAGTCTCTACGGGACAAACCCATGAACTTCATGTTGATCACGACATTTTCCTGGATGTAAATCCTGGAGTAGCGTCTGCGTTCAATATTCGGTATAATGATTTTAATAGAAAGGTTATTGTCAATCCCAAGTCTTACAGTTCTACCGGAATCAACACCTCGACAGGTGTAATTACTATTGTAAACCATGAATTTACTGATGGTCAAAAAGTAATCTATACATCTGGAAATGCTGCAGACGGACTTACTAATAATAGCATCTACTATGTTGCAGTTACTGGAAAGGATACCTTCAAGCTTGCAAATAGTTATGAAGATTCAGTAAGAAATATTCCTGCAACTGTAGGTATCGCAAGCACTGGTGGCGGTGGTACGATTAATCCAATAAACCCACCATTGAAACTGTATAAAGATTCTACGGTTACCTTTAATCTTACAGATTCATCTTTAGCACATACTGTTCAGAATACATCATATCCATCATTTGAATTCAATTTGTATCATGATGCTAATTTTACCAATAAGTATGTTGGTAAGTTAAGCGATAATAAAAATTATGATGTAACAAAAACAGGTAAACCTGGTATTGATGGAACGGCTAAAGTTTCTCTGATTGTTAATGATAATACTCCAGATGAACTTTACTATAGATTAGATCCAATTTATGAAAGCGATGATGTTCCATCTGTTAAAACTCAAGTTAGTATTGACACCGATGTATTTGAAAATAATACGGTAAAAGTATTAAACAGTCTTTACAATGGTAAGCACAGAGTTTCTACTGCTGCAACTGACTCATTTACATTTACGATTGGAGTAACACCAGAACAATCATCATATATTTCTTCTACCTCTGCCGCAAACATCACTTATGAAACCACTTGTACCCATGCAAGAGGCCCAGCAACTCAGATTGAAATTATAAATGGCGGAAAGTCATACTTTGCACTTCCTGGTGTAACTACTGTTACTTCTGTAGATGGTCGTGGTGTAATTCTAGAGGCAAAGGGTGATAAGATTGGAAAAATTAATAAAACTAGAATTAAAAATATTGGATTTGATTTCCCATCAGATAAGTCACTAAGACCATCTATTACTCTTCCAAACATTATTAGTATCAAGTCTTTAAAGTCTCTTGATAGTATTGGCATTTCTTCTGGAGGAAGAGGTTATTCTACAGCACCAACACTCTTGGTATTTGATGGTAGAACTAATAAGAGAATGACAGATATTGATCTTCAATATAAACTTGGAGATGATCGAGTATCCATTCTCAAAAATACAAGGGGAATAAGTAACACTGCTCCTCGGATTTTGCCTACAGCAAACACCAATGGAGTTGGAATTAGTACAATCGGATTCAATACGACTACTAATCAAGTTACAGTTACCTTGGCAGTTGGATTTAGTACAGCAGATGCTTTCCCATGTGAAGTGGGTGACAAGGTTCTGATTGAAAATATTAGTGTTGGTATTGGATCAACTGGAAAAGGATTTAATTCTTCTGCATATGA
>NZAU01000163.1 GCA_002686215.1 Candidatus Woesearchaeota archaeon | reverse complement strand
TTATGGATTCGCTATGGTTTATGGTGCGAGTTCAAGGATTCATGTTCCAGTAGCAATGCCATACTTGGATAGTCCGAATACTACACAATCCGTAGAGTATAAAGTTTATATTAGAATGCAGTCTGGTTCTGGTACTGTGGAATTTCCAGCTAATAATGGGTATCAGGCAGCACGAATGTTTCTATATGAGGTATCAGCATAATGTCAGAATTAAGAACAAATAAAATCTATCCAAGAGACGGACTGCCTGCTGGTGCGAGTGGTGGTATTATTCAGATCGTAGAAAAAATTGACTCTACCACAAATACTACCACATCAACTTCTTGGACAAATTCTGGTGTAGATGGTTTAAATATTTCAATAACACCAACATCAGCATCCAATAAAATACTGATGATGGTTACGATGCATTTAGAAATGAGTGGTTCTTCTACTGGATCTATCATATTTGCTCGTGACCCTGCTGGAACTCCTGTATATTTTGCCAATTCTGGAGTAGCATCTAGTCTAAATCCAGGTAACAATTCTACTGGTGTTTCTAAATTATTTTTATCGCAGGGGTATACTGGTTTAAATGGACAAACTACATCCCATTTTGGTGTTGATAGTCCAGGAACAACATCATCAGTAACATATGGTGTTCTTTGGGGTGTTCATGATAGTACTGGGTATTATAATCGTGGTCCTGGTGGATACAATGGATCAAGCAGTATAGTTCTAATGGAAATCTCTGGCTAAATATCTAAAAAACTGGTGGTATGGCTAGTAAACTTCGTGTAGATGAAATAAACGGTAATAACGGTAACGTTTCTATTGGTACTGCAACGTTTACCGGTGGATTATCTGGTGATATCACTGGTCTGAATGTGACTGGTGTTATAACTGCGACTACTCTGAATCAATCCGTTGCTGGTACTGGTAGTAGCATTACAGTTGGTGATACCATTATCAAGTCTAATTCTATTGGTGTAGGTGCTACTACAACAACGGGACGTAATGCTGGTGTTAGTACTGCTGCTGGAACTCTAATTTATAATAGTGATATAGGTTCTATTCAGGTTTATGTGAATGATGCTTGGAGTAATATTTCACAAGACACTAGTATTAGTGCCACCGGAGGAACAATTTCAGAATATGAAGAAAGTGGCACTGCATACAGACTACATGTATTTACTGGCAGTTCTACCTTTAATGTACAATCTGCACCACCCAATGCTGAAGTTGACTATCTGGTAATTGCTGGTGGTGGTGCTGGATCTTCCAGACAAGGTGCTGGCGGCGGTGGTGCTGGTGGTATGAGAAGTGGTTCTGGTCTTCCTATTTCTAACCAGGATTACGCTGTTACAGTTGGTGGTGGCGGTCAAGGTGGAGATTCAAACGGACCTTATGATGGCACGAGTGGTGGTGATAGTATATTTTCTACTATTACTTCTACTGGTGGTGGTCGTGGTGGAATTGGTGACGGCGCTGCTGGTGGATCTGGTGGTGGATCAGGGCGTCAAGGAAATGCTGGGGGAGCTGGAACTGCTGGACAAGGAAATAATGGTGGGGCTGGTGCTACCAATGCTGCAGGTGGCGGCGGTGGAGCAGGTGGAGTAGGTGTTGATGCAACTGCTAGCACTTCGAGTGGAAATGGTGGACCTGGCGCAACATCATCTATTACTGGCATATCAGTAACTTATGCGGGAGGAGGTGCTGGCGCGGGTCACGCTCCTCAAAGTGTTACTGGTGGAACTGGTGGACCTGGTGGTGGAGGAGATGGATCTAATGGAGCAGCACAAAGTGGTGGTAACGGTGCTGCTGCTTTAGGTGCTGGTGGAGGTGGTGGAGATTATGCACCTGCTTATGGTGTTGTTAAAGGAGGTAATGGTGGTTCTGGTATTGTAATTGTTCGTTATGAAATAGCAAAAACTGCAACTGCAAAAGCAACTGGTGGAATTATTAGTTATGTGAATGGAAAAACAATTCACACTTTCCATTCAGCAGGTTCATTCACTGTTACTAATCCAAGTCTGACATCAGTGGAATTCTTTGGTATCGCTGGCGGCGGTGGTGGCGGTGGTGCTTATCACGCAGGTGGTGGCGGTGCTGGTGGCGCATTTTATTCCGAAGCATTCCCAGTTTCTGCATCTTCATATCCAGTCATTATTGGTGGTGGTGGCACTGGTGGAGAATCCCCACCAGGTAATGGTGCAAGAGGTTTTACTGGTGGAAATACTAGTGTTTTTGGTGCTACTGGAAACGGTGGTGGCGGTGGTGGAGCACACCACGGACCAACAACTCCTGCCTTAAATGGTGGATGTGGTGGAGGTGGTGGTACTGAGACTAATACTCCTGGTACTGGTGGTACTTCTAATATGACCGGTGGTTATGCAATCAATAGTGCATTCGTAAATGGATTTGGACAACCAGGTGGTTTTGGACAACATAATGCACCAGGACCTAATGCCTTTGGAGGTGGCGGTGGTGGTATCGGACAAAATGGATTCCCTGGTGGTACGCCAATAGATAGTGATACCGGTGCTGGTGGAAATGGTTTACAATTCAGTATTAGTGGAACTTCTACTTGGTATGGTGGTGGTGGCGGTGGATCTTCTTGGTTGGGAGGAAATCATCCGTTCCAAGGATCTACTTATAGAGCAAGAGGTGGACTTGGTGGTGGTGGAATGGGTGGTGTCGGTCCTAATAATAGTGGTCCACTCCGTAGAGGTGAATCAGGACAAGCATTCACTGGCGGCGGTGGTGGTGGATCCGAAAGAGGACCTGGCGGTAGCTCAGGACCAGGTAATTCTGGCGGTAATGGTGGTCCTGGTATCGTTATTATCTCTTATCCAACCTAAGAATTTAATATTTACTTAATGTGTGTTACGGTATGGACATATTGTTGCACACATTGAAATACTGTCTAATATAGCTAGTAAGTATTTCGAAACAAAAAAACAAATGGACAAAACATCCTACGAGAATTGGGTGAGAGTCAAAGAAGCATTAGAAACATCAGGAAATACAGATAATTTTTATTATAGGCGAGCTTGTGCTATAGTTTCGGGAGGACCTGACCCGATGGACAACCTACCAAATGTCTCACAGGATGGATGAAATTAAACCAGCACATTACGTCACTCATGAAGAGTGTCAGGAGATGATTGATGCTGCAATAAGAAAACATAATCGCAATGCTTCAATTATCTCTATGTGTGTTGGGTGGGTTGTTCTTGCACTTTTTGCTGAGGGTTTGCTTCGACTTATTGGAGTAATTGATCCTATTTTCCCATGGCTCAAAATCACATTATAGAGTTCATTGGTACAATATTATTATTCTTTTTTGGCGTGACTATGTTATGCCAAGGTCATTTTATCTTCCATCAGAAACATGGATACACCAGAAAAGAAACCGAAGACCAAGAAGCAAGAGATCGAGTCAGAAGACAAGTCGAAGCGATCATTAGAAATCGCCAAGATGATTCATCCTCATGATGATGAACCAGATCCTACTGCATACATGGGGAACTACAACTTTCCCCAAATGCTTTTTGCTTTTTGCATCGGTTTCTGTACCATGTTCGTATTGGCAGTTGATGAAATTAACGATTTTAAAGGATGCCCATTACCAGAGTACTTCCGAGAAAATGTTAAATGAAGGACGACGAAAAGAGGGAGTTCTATAAAGGACTCCGAGAGCGCATCAAACAACTTAGAATGCAACATCTTTTTGAAGAACCATGCCCTTTATACGAAGAAGAGGATGATGACAAATGAATCCAGTAGTATTAATTGCTTGTCTATCACCAATTGTAATTATATGGATTGTAATGAAACTCAGTTTATTGCTGTTTTCAGCGAACGATGAACGAAAGTATGTCAGAGCAGAATCCAAAAAACCACATGGACCCTACGTGGCAGATGCATATGCAGACGTTGATGAGGAGGAAGAAGAATATGGAGATCGCACAGACTATAGATAGTGCGTTGTTCGAATATTATTCGGAGAAGGGACTTCCAGTCCCACAATGGCGCAGAGAAAAAAATCCACAATGGTGGATTGATTATTTACAGGAACTAAACATCGACCCTAGAAACCCATGAGTAGAGACTATACACAACACGAAATCGAACTGTTAATCGATGCAGTTTGGATGAGGCAGAGACAATTTATTGCAGGAGATAAGCAATTTCAGAATTATGGTAAATTATTGGACGAATTTATGGCACAAAGACCAGGTTACGTTCCAGGACAATATCGATGAATTTAGGTGAATTTCTTTTATGGGCAGCAGCGCCTTTTGTATGTGCCACCCTCGCATTTGGAAGATTTAAGGGTGAAAATGACTATTACGACTCGGAAGACTATGACGGAAACGGCACCGCCCACTAGTAGCGGGATAGTTATCTTCGGAGCAACGGGAGACCTTTGTAAGAAGAAACTAATTCCAGCACTCTATAATCTCTGGAAGAAAGATTTACTTCCAGAAAATTTTGTTATTACTGGTTCTGCTAGAAGAGAACCAACAGTACAACAATGGAAAGAATCTTTGGGTGAGTATCCTGAAGAATTTTTATATCATCTTGATTATATTTGTGCAGATCTTTCCATGCCAGATACTCTGTCACATCTGCCAGATTATCTAGAGGATAATACTTACTTCCTATCCGTACCGCCAGAACGCTATGAGAATGCTATCGTCAATCTCAAAGAAGCAGGATTACTCGAAGACCCAGAAAGGTCTAGGGTGGTTATCGAAAAACCCTTTGGACATGATTATAAATCTGCTCATCATTTACAGTCTGTGGTGGAGCGACATTTACGCGAAAAACAGGTATATCGCATTGACCATTATCTTGGCAAAGATACTGTTAACAATATTCTTGCTACACGGTTTGGCAATATTTTGTTGGAACCTTTATGGAATCGTAATTGTATAGATGAAATTCAGATCTATGCAACTGAAACTATTAGTTGTGATGGGCGTTCACAATATTATGAAACTGCTGGTGCCGTTAGAGATATGCTGCAGAATCATATTTTGCAGGTATATTCACTGATTACTATGGAAGCACCATGTAAGATGGATGCAAAAGAAATCAGGAGAGAAAAAACAAAAGTTCTTGCTGCTACTCGTTTAGGGGAGGACATGATCCTTGGACAATATGACACATACAAATCTGAAGAGGGTGTTGATCCTAACAGTCACACTCCTACCTTTGTTGCTGGTACTCTTTACTGTGATAACTGGCGTTGGGAGGGAGTTCCTTTTCGCGTCATGACTGGTAAGAACATGCCCTATGGGTGTGTAGAAGTTGTTGTTAAATTAAAAACACCACCACTAAAACTTTATGATGGTGAATCTGGTGATCGAATCGTTATGAGGTTGCAACCAAATCCACACCTTGATATTCGTATGGAGATTAAATCTCCTGGACTTGATAATAATCTAGAACTTGCTACTCTTACTCATGCCTATCCACAAGATAGGGCAATTGATGGATATGAAAAACTTCTTTATGATGCCATCAAAGGTAATCAATCAAATTTTGTTCATGCCGATGAGGTAATGGAATCCTGGAGGATTGTCGATGATTTACTTTGCACTGGGGATTCTTGCCCCATACGTACTGTTCCTTATATCTATGCTCCTGGTTCGTGGGGACCATGGCATAAAGTAGACCGTATAACAGATTGGGACTATCCAGCATGAGTGTATTGTTCGTATTTGCTTTTATTTTATTGCTTATTATTGGTATGGATCTAACCTGGCCAATTAGATACAGAAAATAGCGATGCATCACATCCAACTATTCATAAGACACACAATGCAAACCCCTTGGTGCCTGGGCATCATGGGGTTCTTTTTAGTTTTTGTGCCCATCATAGGAATGCATCTTGTTCATAAGTATGGTTGGGAGCACTGGGAACCGTTTGACAGGGGGCATAAGAAGTAGTATAATTACTGTGTTGAGAAATCAACTGCGGCAGTTCCCTTGGTAGTTCAGGACTGGCGGCGATAGGAACTACCACGACGGGGTGTAGCTCAGTTTGGTAGAGCACTCGCTTTGGGAGCGAGTGGCCGTAGGTTCGAATCCTATCACCCCGATTGCCAGATTTAATGCTGGCATACTTGACTAGATACTTTTAAAACCTTATAATACAAGGGTAAACCAAACAGGACAATGGCACTTACTGAAAAATTCAAGAAGGACATTCCAACTCTTCGTGGCGCAGCGAATGGCGATTTTTATCTAGATGTAAAGAATCCGAAACTTTTCAAAAAGGTACGCCGCTTCTATGAAAATCAAGGTGTAGTATTTTCTGGAGAACCTCTTGATGACTATGAAATGTTGATGGAGAATCTTTTTCAGGATCTAGAAACTGTTGAGGTTAGTCAGTGAAGGTAACAAAAAAACCAACCGTTCTTTTTGAGCGGTTTCCCTATCGTTATGTTGAGTGTGGCACATTGGAAACCAATGGTATGCCAGACTATCGTATTCAAAAAGCAAATGAGTATACCAAGCGTTACTCTGACATGTATCTTCTAGACAATCAGATGCAACTTCTGACTGCCATTGATGATTTTGAATACACAAAATGGTTGGATCCCGAAAGGGTTCCCTGCTATATCAAAGACTCGGTATCGTCTCAAAACTAGCCCTGGTCGGGATGGTCGTAAACGACCCCTGCGTTTCCTGGTTCGTAAAATCAGGTGGTGGAGTCATTAGACCCTCTTAGAGTTTCCTGCTTCTCTCAAAAGCAGGTGGTGCGGATGGGGTAACTCCCGCCCTGTTTCTTGCTTCAGGACAAAGAGCAAGTGGCGTGCATGAAAAGACCTAACAGGGTGGTTGCATAAACCACCCTTTTTTAGTATAATACATACTATACATTATTACTGGATTAATGGGAGAATACAAGAAAACTGCATTGGTGCTTGGTGCTGGTGGATTTATCGGTAGTCACATGGTTAAGCGACTACGTTCCGAAGGTTACTGGGTTCGTGGTGTAGACCTCAAATATCCTGAGTATTCTGAATCTGAAGCAAATGAATTTGTGCAAGGAGATCTACGTGATGTAGATTTTGTTGCAAGGGTTATTCAGTTTAAGGGTGAACAAGGTAACTTCTACAATCACGTTCCTTATCGTCTTGTTCGCCCCTTTGACGAGATCTATCAGTTCGCTGCTGATATGGGTGGTGCAGGTTTCGTTTTCACTGGAGAGAACGATGCAGACATCATGCATAACTCCGTGTCAATCAACCTGAATGTTCTTGAGGAAGTTCGTAAACTTAATGAAACTTTTGATGGTGTGACCAGGGAGTATACTGAGTGTAATCGTCCTGGTTTAGATCAACCAACTAAGATCTTCTATTCTGGATCTGCTTGCATGTATCCAGAGCACAACCAACTTGATCCTGACAACCCCGATTGCCGTGAAGAATCCGCATACCCCGCCAACCCCGACTCCGAATACG
>NZAU01000165.1 GCA_002686215.1 Candidatus Woesearchaeota archaeon | reverse complement strand
TACTACTGGGACACTTTAGGGGCTACAGTTACACTTATCGAAAGATTCTAACTAGAATCACACCAATCAAAAACAATAAAACAAGATTGTAAATTGATGCAGGAAGAAATGATAGAATGAAAAGAAATAGGATGATTTTAATTAAATCACCTATGCTGATGGATAATAATTTTTTCACCAAGATTTCTCCATGATAAAGTTAGCACGGGAAAACACGTCACGGTAAACAATCTTGAACATACCATATTTGTTGTCCATGACATAACCTTCATGCAGACAATCTTCGTCCCCAATCATACACTCAATGTCGTCTTGTTCATGAATATATTTGAACATAACATCCTTGATCATGTCAACAACTTTCCACAAACTGATAGTGTATGCATCCACTTCATATTCACGGGCAATCTCTTCAGGATCAATCTCATTATCGTTCCTGATACAATCGTTGATGAACTTCTTGACCTTAGTTGCTTTCTGCGGAGTCATAAACTCACACAGAGATGACATTTGCTTGGCATATTCACAGAGATACTTGACCTCATCACGTTGTGGTTGCAAGTATACATCAGGTTGAACAAACTTGCAGAACTCAGTGCTATCAAGTTCTGTAGTCAGTGGGAACGAGATAGCATCACGAAGATCATTGTTTGAGATGTAGAATGTATGTGGACACACAATGATGCTCTCTTCAATCACTTCAGGGAAGTGATAAGTGATGGTGTTTGGTGTATACTCTGAACTGCCACCATAACCGATAAAATCACCCTGAATGACCATATCTGTCCTAGGCAGGCAATCAAACGCCTTGTGGAGGATTGTAGCAACGTTTCCAGCGTAATGCTGGTCAATCTCTCTGTGAGAGTGTGCAATCTTGATTTTTACCTTATTGAAGACAGACTTTGTGCCAACAAAAAATGTACCTGTAGCAGGATCTGTGCCCCAAACAATAGCAGGAGCGCCATCCATTTTGGTGCTGATAATACTATCCGACTCACCGAACCAATCAAGAACTGAAAGGTCTCCAGTCAGAATAGAATCTTCAGGATGTTGCAAATGAGTGTTCTTCATACTACTAGGACAGTTTAGGGGCTTCAGTTTAGTTAAATGGGAAGTTTTGCTACAGATTTACCCTTACGATGCTTCTCAATAAAGTTAATTGCTGATTGACGATTGCGACACTCTTTAATAACTCTCCCTCGATGTATAATTGCTAGTTGTGTATTACTTCCCATAATTGGTACAGCAGCATAACACAATGGGTCTTCATATTTTCCCACCAGGAATCCCTCTTCTACTGGTTTGGGTTCTAGTATGCTGCTCTTAGTTTGTGTTAGTTTCATCCCCAGTTTTCCATCCATTCATCTAACGTATAATGTTCATCAGTTGATGTTTCTTCAATCAATTCTTCCAATGACATTTCAATCAAATCCTCACGATATTCTTCAGTTGTTTGATCATTTTCTGGATCAAAATCATCATGGCAGAGATATTCCCACTCTGCTACAAGTGCATCGATTAGTTGTTGTCTAGTGTAATTCATCGGCGGATCTCAGAAATAGCGGGTTCACCTTTGTTGAATACAACATCAACAACTGCCTGAACTTTTCGAGCAGTGCTGATTCCTACAGAATCATAAGTTGGGATGCAAACTAGACCAAAGGTCTTAGACTTGCCACCCAAACGAATCACACGACCGATAGATTGACTGATGCCGATATAATCCATGTTACGCATGAAAATAACTGCTTCAAGTCCACTCACGTTGATGCCTTCAGACAAAATGCTGTGGTGAATGACAACAAACTTCTTCTCAGGATCTTTGCCCCAAGTGTTCAGAGTCTCAAAGAATTGCTCACGATTGACTTTCTTACCATCAATGATTGCACCAGTCTTCGATGTGATCGTCATCCAAGAATATCCACGCTGAGCAAGTTCAACACAGAAATCAGACTGAGAAAGAAGACCCACAATCTGCTTTGTAGTGCGAGCACAAATCAAAGTCTTGTCGATGTTGTTCTCATCAATAGTTTCGATCAAATTGTCAGCATCTTCGGCATACATGACTTTGCGACCTTTGATCAAAGGAAGCGACTTGACTACAACTTTGGGAGGAAGAATGTAACCACCTTCAACTAGTTCAGGAGCAGGAACATTTGCCAGAACCTGACCATAAACAGCAAAATCATTCATCCCAGGTTTAGAAACAGTAAGAGAATGTTTAGGAGTAGCAGTGAAGAAATAGCAACGATCAGAATCAGCAGCAAAGTATTCCGTAGCAGGGAAAAAGTTTCTCTGCACAGAATTATGCGCTTCATCAAAGTAGATCGTATTGACTTCAATATCTGCCTCCTGCAAACGATGCAAAGAATGATAAGTGGTGAAGATAATTACATTCTCACCAGCAGTTCTAGCGGTATTTACAAATAGATTGATCTTTTCTGCCTTTGTTGTAGAGAAATATGAAGTTTCTCCACTGTGAACGTGCATTACATGCGTATGAGCAGTATCAATAACCTCCATAAATTCGCTGCACAGTTGTTCTGCAAGCAAAATGCGCGGAGCAACAACAACAGTAGTGGTTCCATTGTTGATAGAATCATGACGATCCCGAGTATCAACAATCATGGTGAGAGTTTTACCACCACCAGTAGGAACAATAATCTGACCTTTGTTGTAGTCACGCATACGATTTGTGATGCGTTCCTGATGTGGGCGAAGTGTAATCATCTAGGGCGTATCAGTATTACTAGGACATTTTAGGGGCTTCAGTTAATTTAACTGACCATTGCGTCGAGCAATGGATTTTTAATTGATTCTTCAAATAGTTTTTTGCCTTCAGTGTTAAGATCGAATAAAATGTAATTTCTATCTGTCTGTCTGGCGCTTCTGCCTACTGTACCAGATCCAGCACAAGGATCAAGAACAATAGAGTTTTTGTTACTGAACATGCGAAGTATACGATTTAAGAGTGCAACAGGTTTTTGAGTTGCATAATCTAACTTCTCATTTCCCTGAATCTGTTTTACATCAGACCATACATCTTTGACAGGGATTCCATCCATTTCATCCAAATACTTCTTGACTCTAGGAATACCTGTGTTAGGAGAATATTCTAGTCGATTATCATCATGAAGCATCTGCATCCTCTCTTTTGATACATGCCACTGGAGATGATTACCATTCCATTCATATCTCAAATTAGGGCGAGATACAACATTTGGTTGACGATTAACAAGTGCAGATGTGTTATATTTCTTTTTGCGAATTGGACAGATCTTTGCCTTCCTTACAGTATCCTCATCATATTCTTTGTGCTCTGCATTATAGATGGACTCTTTTCCTTTCTGATAAACAATGATCGTATCATGATTGCGTTGCAGTTGCTTTTTTGATTTGTGGTTGCCACCAGAAACCCAAGCAATCTCATTCTTAAATCTATTCTCACCAAACACATCATCAAGGACAATGCGAATATGGTGAGAGATCTTAGGTTCTACATGCACAACAATGTTGCCACAATCAGTCAGAACTCGATGACACTCTTCCAATAAAGGACGCATCAACAATTCACGATAATCTGCACTCGATTTGAATCGATCATCAAAGTGATAGAAATCTCTGCCAGTGCAATATGGTGGATCAATATAAATTAGATCCACCGAGTTTGCATCAACTTCTTTCAGTAGTTCTCTACTGTCACCGATTGTATATTCATTCAGCATTGTTGAGAGCAACCAGAACCTCCTTTGCGCGACCAGTGTACTTTTTACGGACAGCAGCAGGAACAGAACCTACACAATATCCAGGCATATTCTTATCTTCAAGTTCACAACTAGGAATAGCAAGATACTCCCAGGTTGAAATATCTTCGTGACCTTTGGGGATAATAAACAGTATAACATCAAACGAGTTCACTGCATAGCGAACCTGCCCATTCTTAGCACCATTGTTTGCATTTTTGCCAGTAGTGCGGCGAGTTTGTTCCATGTGGAGAGTATTTCCTCCACGATACTTAACTTGAATACGCAGACCTTTTGAAGAAAGTCTATCGTACTTTTCCTGCTGACCATCAAGATCATCGGGAGATTTATCATTTTCGATTCCACATTCTTCGCGCAACCATTGCGGGGCGATGATACGTTCGGTTGGAAATGCAAGAAACTTGCCAATTTCCCTTGTGTCACCCTCAGCAATGAGTTCTTCAAAACCGAGAGCAACGATTTCGGAAAGTTGTGAAACTCCCATCGGTGGTCTCCTTAAAGTAGTAGTTTAGCAGAGTCAGAATCGCCTGTCAATAAAAAACAACCTCAGCAGTACAAATATACCTAGAGGTTGTTTCAGAGGTCTTGCAGGCGGTCCCAGACACTACTGGGACGCTTTAGGGGCTTCAGTTCAATTCTGGTAGGCGGATGCTGGTTTGTCTTTACCCTTACGAATGTCGCGAATAATTCTATCGCCAGTTCTCTGGAGTTTCTGTCTTTCGGTTCTAGTATATCCAGATGCTTTTTGTGGTTTATAGTTAGGATTTACTTTCTTAGCAGATTTCTTAGACAGAAGTTCTGATGCAGATTTAGTCTTTGCACCCGATTCTCTTGCCTTTCTTTCTCTATATGCCTTACGTTGTGCTTCTTTTGCTGACAATGCAGCAGATCCTCTTTCCTGTGTTGGTTGTTGCTCTCTTGTAGATCTTTGCCTTTGAGAACCAATATCCTTGCGGGGTTTGTAATCTTTTGCGGGGACCATTTTTCCACCACCCGCTGCTTTCATTCTACGCTTTTCTGGTTCTGTTTTCTTTCTATTAGCACCAACTCTTCCACCCTCTCCTTGCTTACGGATTTGGGAAGATCCCATGACATCCTTATCATATGCTTCTGCAACAAATTCAGCAAAGGTTTTCATTTTAGACAGGAAAAAATCTCCTATTATTTAGTATAATAGGAGATAATGAGAGTTAAGTCAAGTGGTTACGGACAGTATCTCAACTGTCTTCAACTTCAGTTTCTTTTTCCTTTGTTACTTTAGGACCAACTTGAACTCGTCCAGTTTCATAAAACCACTTAACTCGTTCTGCTCGTGCTTGCTTTAGCATATTATATTCTTCCTGTTGCTCTTTAGTAAATCGGAAATCTTGACGCCTCCAAGTTTCTCGGAGTTCGTTCATGTGAGGCAAAACGTTGACAGTTTGAGTAGGGAAGTTCATTTCAGTAATCAATGTTGGAGTTGAGGTATTCTTTCATGTTGAAATTTTGATCATCTTCAATCAAATCTTCGAGATCTTCTTCAATGTGATCAAAGTTTTGAAGTTCTTCAACTTGAATGTCGTCGTACCAGTCCATAAGTGTTGTGCTTACAATAATAAAACAGTTTAGGGGCTTCAGTTTAATTTACTGAGGATCAATATATCTACCTTCTTGAGATTTATATTGATCAATATCATTATCTCTTCGATTTTTTACATATTCCAACTCATGCCAATTCTCAGGAAAACATAAGACTAGGCAGTGAGTTTTCTTATGAATAGGACAATGTTTGATGTTTTCATCATCTTTACATTTTACACCAATTTCAATCGTAATGTAAGTATCAGAAACGAAATACACCCATCCTTTAATAACTCTCCCTAGAGAGTCATTCCATACAACATAATCATCTAATCTGGGGACATAAGACATTGCATTAAAGGATTCAAGTTGAGTTGCATTGCAGTATAAGGACGAGTATTAGAAATATCTACTACTTTTCCAGGTTTTTTTGAATTGACGGGAGCGATGTAGGTGCGTTGTTTGACATTGTAGAAACCCCAGATAGTTTTTGAAACAGCACCGCCGTTGTAAGAGAATTCAGCATGATTGCAACACCAAATAGATAAAATGTTGCGTCGGAATTCTTTAACTTCGTAAGTATAGTTTTCAGGTGGTTCATGAGGAAAATCAGGGGGCAATTCTAACTGGTTCATCATCAACAGAAATAGATTGATATTCAGAATACATTGTAGACACAATATATTGTGCCAGTTCTTGAGTTGGTGACACTACATATACATCTACATTGTAGAATGTTACATCACCTCCAGGAACATCTTGCATAGGGAGTTCTACATTCACCCTCCATACATTACCATCCCGAAGATGTTGTTTCCAACTTAGAACCATGTCAGGTTTCATGTAGTAAATTCCTCAACAATAGTAGATTCTACATCTTCTGCCAAGGCATAAGTGCGAGACTTTAGAATGTTTTCACGAAGGTTTCCATAATACTGTTGATTAAATCCATCATCACTATCAGTGATAAGATTAAAACAATCTTCGTCACTTTCAGCAATCACATTCCAAACACCACCATATTCACTAGAAGGAAAAGGAACAAAGTGGTCAACAATGTAGAAATACTTTTGAGTCATCATCCTCGGTTAGTTTACTCCTTAATTTTACTTTGGTCTGTGAGATTAGTCAACTGGCGCTTTAGTTCATAATAAACTGGATTGAGGTGCATGTAAATGAATTGTTTGTATTCATTTTCCTCTGTCAGGTTGATAATGTTTTCTACTTGATGAATTGCTGCTAGTAGCAGAAATTTCTCATCTTTGATTCTTTTCGGTTTGATTTCTTCTTCCATCAGTAAAATTCTGCAAGATAGTAATCAACCGTAACTTCAAGTCGTTCCGCTTCGGATTCAACCTCTGCCCAAAATTCTTCTGCAACGATTTCCATTTGCTTGAGTTCTTTTTCAGTCATTGTGGTTTTTTTACGAAGCGATCAAAACGTTGTAATTGATATCCCTCTTTAATTGCATGTATGATGATATTATCATACGAATGAGAATAAAGAGGGATGTTTCTATGTAAAAGATAGTCCTCACAGTCTTCTGACAGACGTTCTTTATCATCATGAGACATTTCTGTCAGAAAACCTCTATCAATCATACTGCCAATGCTCCTTCAGGAATGGAAATCTGCTCCTTATATGTATCGGACCAGTCTTTAGTATCATAACACTTCCATTCACCATTTTCAAAGATATATCCGTATTCTTCACCATTAGTAAGGTATTTCTCCATGTTGTCATCAAGACGAGGAGGGCAATCTTCACCGCGTCCAGAGTAATACTGAGGACCATACTCTTCTGCTTCTTTCTGCTCAGTCACATAAGCAGCAAGTTGTTTACCAGTCCAGCGATCTTTTGTCCACGCACAGGACATATCACCACCATCAATCAGATCTGCTGCTTGTTCGCGGGAGTTGTAATGTGTGGTGAGGATGCGACCCAACCACTCAGGATATCCATCCCAGTGATGATAAGAACTCAGAATACTGCCATCTTTGAGTTGAATACCGATGCGAGAGCGGGTTCCCATGTGTTTGAGTGGTGCTTACACTACAGGGACACTTTAGAGGCTTCAGTTCTCAACCACCATCAATCTGACATCCCACCATGGCACCACCAACAACTCCAGCAGGAATCGCCCACCAGCGATCTTTACCTCTGGATCCAAATCCTGCAAGTCCACCACCTAACAAAGCACCCACAGCTGTACCACCTGAGCAATCATTATTGTCTATAGGTTCATTACGTTGATAGTGACTGGGGACATGATAATTTCTCCTAGGAGCATATCCACAAGGAACACTTTCTCTCGTAACTCTTACTTGCCCACGAACATATTGACCCCGACTATTGTAGTGTCCTGGAGTATATTTCTCTACATGTCTAAAGCATTCTTCATAGACATTCGTTTGTCCATGATTATGATTACCTCTCCTAAAAACTGGACCGCCAGCAAATGCAGGTAGAGGCAAGAATAATAGAGTTGAAAGTAAAAGTGCTTTAGTTTTCATTGTTCTTTAGGTGGCAATGGGGTGAGAGATTCAATTTCATCCATTTCTCTCCAAATTTCTGCAAGAGGTCGATCATCTGGTTCATGCAACCAAAGATCATACCATTCAAGAGAAGTCAACAATTCTCTTTCTGATTGAATTTTTTCCTGCATTTTTTAACCTCCTTAAGTTCATCCTTGATCATTTGATACGCATCTTCGGAAGACAATCTTTTGGAATATTCCATAGCACAGATGATTTCAACTCTAGTTCCAAAATGTTTAAGTGCTTCCTCAAAACAATTTAGCTCTTCATACATGACTATTTTCCATTTTTCTTACGTTTTGAATTGCTAGAAGTGTTTCGAGTGGAATCCACGCTGGATTTTCGTTTGCGAACTGCACTTGAACTTCCGTTATTTTTCTTTGATGTTGGCGACTCCACGTTTCTCTTGTGTTTTTCACGGGATTCAAAGGGTTTTCCATCTTTATGTGTAATACTACAGTTTCTAGGTTTCAGTTTATATCTATCTAAGTATTTCTGCAAGTGTTCTCTGCACTCAAAATGGCATATTGTGTCACCATTCACTAACCTCCATGGAAAAGCATCATGATATTTAATGTCAGGCAAATCCTTTTCCTCCTTTTGGTGGATCTAAAACCTCCATATGAGAAAGAAAATCTTTTTTATTCCACCATATGAGAAAGGCATCTTGCCAGTTGTCAACTACAATAGTATCACCTTCTTTAGATACAACTTTATAATGATGTCTATCATATAGACCCTCAGAAGTCTTTGTAAAATAACGTGGATCAGATGGATCAATTAGTTGAGTCATGACTATTCTTTAGATCTCCATTCTTTTCTCATTGTAACATATTCAGAATCATATGCAGCTTTATCTCTTACTTCCTTGAATACTTTTGCTGATCTTGATTTCTCAGACGTGAGGCAATCGGACTCAATGGGTAATATACTCCTGTCTTTTGCATATTTGCGTCCCGAAGAGTGATTGGCATACCGTCTTGCACGGGTAAATCCCATCTCAAGGAATTTTCTTGCCATATCCATTCCAATGAAATCTTTCCGTTGTTTATATTCACAGAACATTTCGTATATTTTATGAGAAGATTTAATAGACGTTTCTTCATCTACAAATCTCCAATGAGCACAAATATCGTTTGTATAAGGGCGTACCAATAGAACCCCTTGTTCTCCCCTTCCAATACGATAAAGTT
>NZAU01000180.1 GCA_002686215.1 Candidatus Woesearchaeota archaeon | reverse complement strand
TTACCACCAACTAAGTCAAGTGATAAGAACTTATCAAATCCAAAGTCTTGTGGATCAACAAAAACCTGTTTAACACTACCAATAACTACTGGTTCGACTTTAGCACCAGTTCCTGTTGGAATACCAATCTTTTGATCTCTGGCAATATCTTCAATCGTCAATTGTGGTGGGTTTACAATGTCATATCCCTTACCACCATTAAGAACTTCAAATTCTTCTATAGGTCCATAGTAAATTTTATCCGTAGAGTCTGGACTTACAATCTCTACACCATCAATCAATACACCAACGTTAGATACCGTTCTATCAGAACTATTAGTGCTTTCTAATTGTTGTACTAATGGGAACTTTCTAACAATCTGCTTACTTGAAAGAGTTCTATTCTCGTGCCTCTTGAGGGTAAAATTATGTGCTCCTGCACCAAAGTTTGGATTGA
This sequence comes from Candidatus Woesearchaeota archaeon, assembly GCA_002686215.1. The sequence goes on along the minus strand of NZAU01000180.1, from coordinate 8,222 downwards.
ATCTAGAAATATCATCAAAGTTTGCAATAGTCTTTGCATTATTAGCAAGTTGAGATTTAGATGCATATAATTTAATCTCGTTTGCTGCAACAAGTTTTACAAAGTAACTGTCTCCAGAAGTAAGACCAATTAAAGGACTTTGTGCGGTATAAACTATTTCATCACCATCTCTAAAATCAACTGGTGTTGAGAATACAATTGTCTCATAAGTCTTATAGTAAGGATTATATCCACCCAGTCCTTGAGTATTGTTTGGACCCAATGTTTGTACATATCCATCTGGGAGTGTAGACTCAACAATATCATCTACAATTTTATATCCAGGTAAAGAATTTGATGCTAAGTATCCAAAGGTTGCAGCATCATCTGTGTAGATATTAGATGCATTTGCAATGTATACTTCATTACCAACGGTAAGAACTACACCAGAACTCTTTGCCTTTACAACTTTTCTTCTAATACTGTAGTCTTTATTAGGGTCTGGTACAAAGTTTCCTATGTTGGATAAAGTAACTTCTTTAGTGAGAGTGTTTATTGATGATACTGTTGCAAAAGATGCATTTGTAACAGTTGGATCAGGTACAACTACCTGTTGACTTTCTCCAATAAGAACTTCAACAGAATCACCTACTTTGAGATATGCCTTATCAATATCAGAGAATAATGTAAAAACTGAAGAATTTATTTCTTCAACCTTAAATCTTGGACTGGTATTATACATCCAAGAGTTGGCAAACATTTGCTTGTAAGTCCTATCAACGATAGGATTCTCAATAATCTCACCAACATTTCTTGTGGTTATCTTCTCATCTTCTTCCATCAAAGGAATATCTGTCAGTGATTTGAATTCTGACAGAACTCCGGTGATTCTCATATCACATCTGTTCTCGATGTCACCATTTTCATAACCAAAAATGGTTTCATCTGCTCTTATAACATCAGCAAGATTAATTTTTGTTGTAACACCAGTACAACCGTAGAACTGATTAATACTCTTTGAAGTATAATCAATTCTATTTGTTCCAGAAATAATAGTTCCTGTTTGACCAAATCCAATTGTAGAGTCAACACTGATTACATTTGCATTCACTTCAACTGGTTCTAATACTCTAGATGCTCCAGGAATACTGAAAATACCTTCTACAAGATCTCTATCGTTATATCCAACGAAGACACCAAGCTTATAAAAAGTTTGATTATTTCTAGTGAAAATTTCAACGTCTGAAACTGATGCATTAGTTTCAAGGTCATTTGATTTAAAGATTGTCTGACCTTCTAATCCAAAAGGATCACCAGAAATATTCTCAGCAACAATAAGTTCTCTTCTAATGTATTCAGAAGAAGAAGGTTTGATAAGTCTACTTTCAAGATCTAATACTTCAGCATTTACACCATAAAGTACTTTGAACAGAATTTTAACAGATTCTGCAATACCTTTTGACTGATAGAAGTTTCTTGCGTGCTTTATGAAGTTTCCGACATCCAAATCGGAAACAAAATCATACTCTTCTAGTCCTGGAGTAAAAGTTTTCTTTAACTTTTTATAGAACTCCTGTAAAAAGATAACACTTAAGTTCTTTACTACTGCTCCGTTGGCCGCGGCGGATGCAGAAGTTTCACTGAAAATTACATTTTGCCTGTTTACATTGCTGAAAACAGTAGAGATTCCTACATCGTATCCAGATATTCCACTAAAACCACGAACACAACCAGTAAATTCGGTGTCAGTCTTTGCCTTATACGTAACAATTTCGTCACCGATCTGTAAAAGACCATACTCATCAGGAAATCCCTTTGTAGAAGTTACCTGAATAGTATCTTGAGAAGATGTAATAGATGCCGTGAGTGCTGTTTCACCTACAACAACCTCTGGAACGAGGTTATCTACTCTAATATAACGATCAAGATTATCAACAAGATCTACACTACCACCCTGATGCTCCAAAGACAAGTAATATTGTCTAAAAAATTCTATTGCTTTTGGAAAATCAGCGACTAAAAACTCTGGAAGTTGGCTCTCAATAATTTTATTGAGTTGCACTCTCTTCTCAAATTGCGACATATTTTATTTCCTCTCTAAATCTCCGTTGGAATAACTTGAAGTATAATAGTCTCTTGTGAAAGACACGCCAGAAATATCTTCACCAGATGCAATGACATCTTTAACCATATTTATTGTACTACTTGGAACGTTGAAACTCAAATAAAGATCTTTTAGACCAACAACGTCGTTGGATTCTGGGAACGCTTGAATCTCAATAATGTTATTTGGTCTCTCAGTTTCAACAATATTCAACGTATTGAGAATGACTTCTCCCTTCATATAATCAACTACACCTGCTTCTTTAGCAACAACGATTCTTTGACCATTAGAACCAATCTTAATTATGGAAATGACTCCAGTTTTAAGGTCAGCATTTGGCAAATCTGTCAAATATACAACCGAAGATTCACCAACGAGTTTAAATCCAGTAGACTTAATGTTAAGTCCATTTGGTTTTACATTGAATCGATTACCGAAACAAATCTCATATTGAGCAAACTGATTAACCAGTGCCTTCATATCTCTTCTGATCTTCACCTTAGTGATGTTAGAAGTGATAGCAGTATCAACACGATCAATGAGTTGAAGAATCTTACTATACTTAAATCTTCCACCAAAGCGGTTCATATCAACATCTTTGGAATATTTCTCAAGAGTATCAATAATATTAGTTCTTAATGTGTCAACACTAGCAACTTGTGATGAGTTGTAGTAAATATTAGACTCAATTTCAACATAGAGAACCTTAAGATCAATAATCTTTTGGTTAATACCTGCAATTGAGTATTGTTTGATCTTATTGAGAATATTTCTCTTGTCAAAATCGGAAACATATGTACCGTTTTTAGGTTTAATACTGATTTGGACAGTACCAAACTGTGGTGGTACCAATTCTTCACCACCAACAACTGCAACAGACTCTGTATTTGGATAAATTGAAGCAATAATCGCCTCATAATCCCTTGATGTAACCGCTCTGTACTGCGCTGAGTAGAGTCTTGGAGCGAAATACTTAATAGAGGACACATCCTCTATTCCGCCGCCGTTTATCGCCTTCTGAACGGTCGTAACAGGCACTGATCCTGTAGGAATTGCTCTTAAACCTGCTTGATCAGTCAGATTTCCTTGGAATTCAAAGACAGCAGGTCCATTTCCTGCCTCACCATCAGTAACAATGTAACTTACAGTGATAAGTTTGCCATTTTCTAACTTTTTACCAAAATATCCGTCACCAAACAGCAATTCATACCTTTCATCTTGAACTTCTTGGATCAAATAGATCTCAGAGTTCTTATCAATGTTTAAAATATTGTCAACTCTGCTAAAATCTCTTCCAGTTCCTGCTTGACCAACCGTAGAGACATTAACTCTGATGGTTGAAGCGTCAATATTTGGATTATCAAGGATAAAACGCTGATCTCTAGACGTATCAGTCACAAATTGTCTAGTAAGAACCGTTCCTTGGAAGATTTCTATGGGTTTATCTGCTGTTCCAAACTGCGCTACACCGTTAACTACCGATGCAGTGACTTTTTCTGGAATTGAGAAGCGATATGAACTGTTATCTTGCCCTCCAATGCACACCAGACCCGCTTCAAGGGTGATTGTAGTAGCAGTAGAGGGTGCAGGTACGCCAAAAGTTACATTCGCCTTAGCGGCGCTTGCAGAGCGAGGTACATAACCAATATTTCGTGCCAATGATACGACGTTTTCACGTACTGTCGCACCATCTAAGAAGGATTCATTGACGACAAGGTTAGCATTGAACGCATTAATATACGTATTGTATGCTAAAGTGTCAATCAGTACCGAAAAATTAGAACCTTCAAAGTCAAAATCCGTAAAATTTGAGTTAGAACGGAGATATGCTTTGATTTCTGCCCTAATTTGGTCGAAATCTAGGTTAGTAAACTGAGTAAAAGGCATTGGTTATCGTGTTGCCTCTAATATGAACGAAAATGACTGGGTTGGATAATCTAAACCTACGATATCAAAGAAAACATTGACATCAAAACTGTTATTATCGGGTTGTGGATTGACTTGAACCTTTAAATTTTCAATTCTATCCTCATAAAACAGGATTGTTTCCCGAATTTGCTCCTTAATAACACGACTTGAGGCGACATCGACGAACTCAAAGAGACTTCTACGAATATCTGACCCCAAGTCGGAGTTAAAAAAGCGTTCTGTAGGTACCGTTTCAACCAAATTACGTACAGATCTGATGATTGCACGCTCATTAATGAGTACAGGAAGGTCCTTCGTCACAGGATGTGGATCAAATGAGAAACTAATATCCTTAAATGCTCTGGAAACCCTCTTGCTAGGCATTGAAATGGTAGATTTTTCTGAATTTATTTATACCTTCTATCCAGAAATCTGACCATAAGTTGTATCTGTATCATTATCATCACGAATTTTTTCGTGAAGTTCGTTCTGAGTCTTAAAATCGTGCTTCTTAGGCGTCATATCATCATTAGCAATCTCACGAAGCATCTTTTGATGTTGGTGATTGCCTAGATTGTCAAGAAAATCGTTCATTTTTTCACTTTGGTGGTAGTCAGTAACGAGTCTTGTGGTACCCCACATTTCTCTCATGTAGTTAGTGTCTCTATCGACAGGTGAATTGCCCATTGTAGCTCCTGATTTACACTGAAATCAGAACTTTTAAAGGGGTTGCTATCCCTATCAGTTTAGTATCCTGCTCTTATACGAGGTTGAGGAGTTTGATTGCTAGGTTGAGGAGTTTGATTCTTCTTACGACGAGAGGGGTGATTGTCGAATGCATTAGGTCCTGTTACTTGATCATATCCACCAGCACGTTGAGGAGTTGCTAAAATCAATGCTCCAGCAGCAAGTGCAGGTTTAGCAAGAGGTGCTAATACTCTAGCAGCACCTCTAGCAGCACCTTTCCAACTCAATGATGGTGCAACAAAACCAGCAGTATCAAGTACAGCATTCGTTACTGGTTTATTACCTGTTGCTTTTTTAAGGGTATTAATAACTGGATTTACTGCTTGAGATTTCACTTCATACTTTCCAAGACCCATAGCACCTTGACGTATGGATCGGACTGGATTCTGTCTAAAATTTCTAAATCCTTGCCTCATATCATTAACTCTATCTCTTGCAAAGTTGCCAACATTAAATTCATTGATGGTTTCAGAATGTGCATATGCTTCTGTCACAAACTGCTTATATGATTTCATCTTACTAATTTGTTTTTAGGTATTTATTAAAAAAGAGGGGTCAATGCCCCTCCTTGTATTCATTTCCTACCTTGTCCGCGATATGCTTTCTTAGCGTTATTGCGAGAAGAAGCGGCGTACTTCGTGTTTTTTCCGGACCCTTGACGAGTCTTCTTCGGTTTGGATTCTACGAATTTCTCACCAGAAAGTCCAACTTTAGATCGTGCCATAATTAGTCTGTCGTAATTTTAGTTTCAAGTTCCGAGGGGTTCGGAGACCCAGAAGAGTAGAAGTCCTCTGCTAGGTCTGTAAGTTTATCAAAATATTCAGCTTCGGTCAAGTCCTCAAACAGTACTTCACCCCTATGGAGAATTGTATAATACTCCTGCTTCATATCAGATCACACGAGACTTCTCGTGACCAACTCTGACGCGAGGATCACACCAAATCTCAAATCCTGCTTCTTTTGCATCCAGACAGAATGATACATCCTCTCCACACATATCTTGTACTTCACCAGACTCAAAGACTTGCATCTTCGGTGCAAACCAAGGATACTTAATCTCGTCGTGCTCAAAGACACCATTCTTAATTAACAACCAACCGAAACCTGCATAGTCTACAGTGAAGGGTTTCTTACGCTTGGCAATACTCTCCAAGGTTTCGTGGTTCATAACACCACCATTGTTTCGGAAGTCATCTTCATCCATCCAATGTGCAACACTGGTGGTTTGACCGTCTTCGGTACAATACCAACCACTTGCAATATCTTTGTCCATCAATACCAACTGATAGAACTTCTCAGTGTTGAATACAATATCACTATCAATCCACAATTGATAATCATATTTCAGTTTACCATCCCACGGTTTCTGATCAGGTCCACGCAGAACATTAGCACCTAAACACTTACAACGTGCAAAGTTCACCATAGAACTATAGTCCTGTGAAATCTGAATACTTGCTCCAGACTGTACAAGATCAAAACACAGTTGTACAAAGTTCTTCAGATACGTGTATGAAACACCGCGTCCTGGGAGACAGAATACAATGGTCTTTCCTTTGACCATCTCTCTTGCTTTCGCAAAATCCCATTCGACCTCTGCGGGTTTTTTGACAACGGGCGACTTTGCTTTTACTGTAAATCCTTTTGCCATAACTTAAGTCAAGTTTGAATTTGAATCGATTCAAAAGTAATTATACTCCAAGTTTACTCTATTGTAAACCTCAGAGTTCGGTTATCAGTATAGAATCACCATCTACTTCCATATTAACCTCCGTGCCCTCATACCACCCAAACTCTGAGATGATCCATTCGGGCACCTTTATAACATACTCCCCTGTTACAGGATCGACCTCTACAGTCGAAAAATTTTCTCCGGGATTTTTTTGCATATGAGGTATTTCGTTTTCCATTCTTGGTTTATATAGAAAAGTGGGGAGTTATACAAATAGGTCGCGAAAGCAAGACTTTATAGCTTACAGGGACCCATCGATTTTAGCCACACGCGCCGCCAGGGGCGAACGCGGGGGGCGCGGGCACTGCCCAACACCCACCCACTGTGCCACCTGACTCACTGCCACAACCAGCGGGCGATGCGCTCCCGCTTGCGGAGAGGCATCAGGCGGGTGTACTCTACCCAGCGGGGACCGAGTTCATGACGCTTGATCAGTCCCTGTGCTGCCATAACCTTAAGGAGCATTGAGAGACCAGTGCGTGCCTCATTAGGCATCCCCAGAGCGGCATTGATGTCGGTGGGGCGCATCCCATCCTGTGCCATACCGTCGTCGCCGTCATCCATAGGAAGGACTGACAGGATCGCCCACTGATAGGTGGCACCGAAGGAGGAGCGGTTGGTGAGGGAGGTGAACATCTGCTTTGTTTGAACTGAGTTAATGGTAGCACAGAAAGGGGGGATTCAACCCCCCGAATCTTAAGAAAATCAGATCTTAGATCCTTGGAGGGACTTCGCCCACACGATGCAACCATTGCAACCATCGGTGCCGATGATGTCGGGAACCTCAGACCGGGCGCTCTCACGGGCAGACACAAACCAGGCAGACGATCCGCAGGAGGGAGGAGTCTGACTGCTGATGAGCATCTCAGCATCGTGATCAGGAAGGCGTCCTACCCATACGCGGGAGCGATCATCGATGGAGGAGGCGGGGGAGTAGATCATCGGGGTTCGTTTGAACTGTGCTTATCCTACAGGATGATGGGTCAGAAGGCAACCAATTGATCGATGTCCCACTGATCCACTTCTGTCGCGGGTGCCTGAATCCATTGGTTGATGTGCTTTGTTGTGGTGACGCTGTAGCGGGTGCTGGTGCGGATCCATCCCTTACCGGGCACCAGTGCTGCCACCGGTGTCTTGTATGAGAAAAACACTGAGGTTCCGTCTGCCAGGTCCACCTGTGTCTTGTTTGCGCCCAGGGATTGAACTTGCATCGGTTTGGTTTGAACTGTGGTTATCGTACAGCATCCATCACAGGGATGCAAGCACATCATCGATCTTCCCCATCAGGCGTTCCTTAGCAGCGGCGCGGCGATCGGCGGCATAGGTAGCAGCAGCGTTGCGCTTCACTTGATCCAGGTTCTTCACCATCTGAGCACCGATACCAACCTGCCGGGTGATCGTGGCACCCTTACCACCGCCAACAGCATGAGAGGCGGTTTGGCGATCCGTACCGTTCACCGATCCCATAGCACGCCCGGCACCGTGTTGAGCGTTGCGGGTCATCCCTTCTCCTTTCCGCATCTTGCGAGTCTTCAAACGTTTGATGGTAACGGGTTTGCCGGCAGCGTTAAGGTCGGCAGCGATAGCGGTGAGGTTGGAGAGAGAATCGGTCAAGCGGTTTGTTTGTTTGGTACCCATACAGTATAGGCATAAGAAGGCGACCCGGCGGTTCCCACTGTGCCAGTTCCCGGACTGTCCACAATCCGTCCACCCTCCCCATAGGATGCTAGACTGAAGGTAGACCCTCCGGTT
>NZAU01000179.1 GCA_002686215.1 Candidatus Woesearchaeota archaeon | reverse complement strand
GTAATATTGTGCATTGTAAAAATTACAAGTCAAGAATTACAAAAGAAAATGCCATGGTAGATGTTAGACTTACTTACTCAAAAGGTCTAGACCAATATTATGGTCTGTTAGACCTTGCAGAAGAATCTGGTTTGTTTAAAAAAGTATCAACAAGATATGAATTACCAGATGGCAGTAAACAGTATGCAAAAACTATTAATAATGAACCTGAAAAATATTTCAAAAAAGAAATATTAGAGAAGATTGATGAGTACACAAAACGAAAATTTACCTACGGCACAGAAGACTAAAAAATATGTCTTTGCACAAAGACAGCAAGATGATTATACCTGTATAAAACTTGTAGAAGACAAGTATAAAGATATCATATACAAATATGGTAATGTAGGTTTTAAACCAGTAGAAGATGATGAAAAGATGTCAGTTATCTTTGATTATAATATTCTAAGAAATCCTAATGATGTAGATGTTGATACAGAAGAATTTATAAATTACATTGGTGATATTCTAATAGATTTAGTAGAAGAACAATTGGCAACAGGTAAGTTAGATTTGAAATTTGAGGAAACGAATGAGTGATAGAATAGAAAGAATTATATTAAGAAATTTATTTTATAATGAAGACTTTACAAGAAAGGCATTACCTTTTATAAAGTCAGAATTTTTTACTAATCATAATGAATCAATATTGTTCGGTGAAATAAATGAGTTTGTAAACAAGTATAAAAATTTACCTACAAAAGAAACCATACTTGTAGAATTAAATAAAAGAAAAGATTTAAAAGAAGAAGAATTATCTGAAATAAAAACTATTGTAAATAAACTTGATAATCAAGAAGTAGAATTACAATGGTTGTTAGATACAACAGAAAAGTTTTGTAAAGACCGTGCAGTACACAATGCCGTTCTAGAAGGTATTCAGATTCTAGATGGTAAAGATAAGAAACAAAATCCAGAGGCAATACCTACTATCTTATCTAATGCACTTGCAGTATCTTTTGATAATCATATAGGTCATGATTACATAGATGACGCTGAGGCAAGATTTGAATTTTATCACAAGAAAGAAAAAAGATTTAAGTTTGATTTAAATTATTTTAATCGTATCACCAAAGGCGGTGTCCCAAGTAAAACTTTAAATATTGCACTTGCAGGCACCGGCGTTGGTAAATCATTGTTCATGTGCCATGCAGCCTCAAACTGGTTGACACAAGGCAAAAATGTTTTATATATTACTCTTGAAATGGCAGAAGAAAGAATTGCAGAAAGAGTAGACGCTAATTTATTTGATGTTACAATAGATGATTTACATGCCATGCCAAAAGACATGTATGATAACAAAGTATCTAAACTACAAAAGAAAACAATAGGTCAATTAATCATCAAAGAATATCCTACTGCCTCTGCTCATAGTGGTCATTTCAGAGCATTACTAAACGAATTATCATTGAAGAAAACTTTTAAACCAGATGTCGTATTTATTGATTACCTCAATATATGTGCGAGTAGTAGATTTAAAGGTGGTAATATCTCATCATATTTTTACATCAAGGCAATTGCTGAGGAGTTAAGGGGACTTGCAGTTGAATTTGATGTGCCTATATTTTCTGCTACTCAAACGACAAGAAGTGGTTTTACTTCAACAGATATCGGTCTAGAAGATACGGCAGAATCATTTGGGTTGCCTGCTACAGCAGACTTTATGTTTGCTCTAATATCTAATGATGAGTTAGACCAATTAAATCAATTAAAAGTCAAACAATTAAAGAACAGATTCGGCGACCCAAGTATGAATCGTTCTTTTATCATAGGTGTAGACCGTTCTAAAATGAGACTATTTGATGTAGAAGCCTCTGCTCAAAATATAGTAGACAGTAATCAAACTGAAGAAGAAGAACAAATAGAACCAGAAGTAGCATACGATAAGTTTTCTGATTTCAAGTTATAAATAGTATGTATGGCAGACGCTAGAGATACTAAAAAACAAGAGAACGGTTCTAGATTATTCTTTGAAAGTGTAATCGAAAAAGGAAAAGAGCCTACAATTCAATACATTGAAAAAAATGCTTATGAAGATATGCCAGCGACCTGGTTTACTTTTTATCAATTACAAGCACAAGCACTAAAAAAATATCTAGGCAATAATAAAGGATACACATATAGTAGAGATAAAGGTATCATGCCATTTATTGAAAAACTAGCTGCACAAAAAATGGGTGTGTCTACAAAAGACAGATGGAATCCTATGGATATAATAATGGTAAAGACAAATAAAGAAGACACAATAAAAAAGAAGATTCAAAAAATAGCAGACCTTTCAGTACCAGAAGATGAAAAATTAATTCAATTGAACATATACATGGCAGAGTTATTAACTAAAAAAGATATGATACCCATATCATTAAAAGGCCTTACAAAAACTGCTAAAGAGGCAAAACTTGAAGAGGCAAATATGGGAGAAAATAAAACAGTAGAATTTAAATTAAAACCACAAAGTCTAAAATGTGATTTAGATATGACAAATCCTCCTTTGTTTGATACAGGAGAATTTTCATTTAGATTTTTTGCTGATAATGATGAGATTGGTGTGCAGATAAGAAGTTTTAGGTATAGTAAACCAACAACAGGACCTCAAACAGATTTAACACCTAAAGGTGGTGGTGCAAAACTAGGTAAAGTTTCAACAAAGGCAATCGAACCATTTCTGGCAGATATAGGATTAGAAAGACCACTTTCAGTAGTACAAGACCCCATGATAAGCACAGATGGACATTTTAGTAGCACACAAATAAATTTTTGGGTAGACTTTTATAATAAAATTAAAGACTATAAAATAGATGGTGAAAAAGTAGATTGGGATTTTCCATTTGAGTTGGGTGATAAAAAATCTAGTTTTGAAAAAAACTTAAAACACGGATTAAAAAATTGTGGTAAAGATAGAAATGCTTTAGGAAGAATTACATCTAAATTATTTACATTAAGATATATTGAAATATATTATAAAATTTCACAGAAGAAAAAATTTAAAGAATGGCTATCAACATTGTACTATGGCGCTAAAAAAGAATTTAGTAATTTAAACGGACCTTTCATAAAAATATATTAGTATATTATTATAAAGTGAAACACAAAAAATAATTCAAAGCACAAGTTTTAACTTTACTAAATATAACATACGATTGGATTAAGGAATATCGTCCCTCTAAAAATGTTCAGAATAGGCTTGACATTTTTAGTTCCTTACGATATAATCCAATTAATAACTCATATAGATAGGAGGAAAAATCTAATGGGAAACTTTTTACTTAATGCACGCTACATGCTAGCACCGATATTAATTGTCGTTGCAGGCGCTGGCGTTCTAGTAGGGGGTATCATGGCATGGTTAGGAGTAGCATTGCTATTCGTAGGTTTGCTAGTAGATATCGCTACTAAGTTTGAAACAACAGGCGTAGGTACTGATGAAGAAGGCAACACAAGAGGTTGGTCTACTTTTCAAAACCTAACAATGTATTTCATGCTACCTGTATTTGTTCTTTTCCAACTAGTCATGGCATGGAGAGTTTACTCTTACATGGCACTAGGTGGAGCTGAAGGTGCAGTTATCATGGAAATCATTCCTGGTGTTATCACAATGACAGAAGGCATATCAGGTCTTAACTTGATAGGTGCTACATTATCATCTGGTATCTTTATCGGAATCGGAATCATTTACGGACATGAGTTATCTCATACTAAAGGATTCGGTTTTACAATTTCTAGATTGATGATGGCATTATCTGGTTCAGCACATTTCTGCTATGCTCATGTATACAATCATCACTTAGAACTTGCAAGTGAAGATGACCCTGCTACGGCACCAAGAGGTCGTACAATCTATGGTCACTATCCACTTTCATATCTAGGTCAATCTAAATTCTTATTCAACATGGAAAAAGAAAGACTATCAAGAATGGGTGTATCATTCATTTCATGGCAAAACCGTTGGATACGAGGATATCTAATGGCAGTTCCAACAGTCGCATTATTCTTTGCCGCTGGTGGTTGGGTAGGTATGGCATGTCTAGCAACAATTTGGGGTATCTCAAACTTTGAACTAGAAGCACTTAACTATCTAGAACACTACGGATTAATCCGTGTAAAAGACCAACCAATTGATTACAGACACAATTGGGATAACAGTACTGCTTTCACAGCATGGTTCTTTATTGAAATCGGCAGACAAGCAGACCATCATGACAGAGGAGAAACTCATTTTTGGGAACTTGAAAATGTCGGATGTCCTAACACAGGTTGGGGTTATTTCGTGGTCTTCTTCATTGCACTAGTACCACCAATATGGCACTGGTACATGAGAAAAAGATTAGCTGCATGGGATGAACACTTTGCAACTGATGAAGAAAGAGCAATTGCAAAAAGAATCAACGCTGAAGTAGGGTACGAAGGAACACCTTTCGCAGGCGATATTCTTGCAGACGCTGGTAATGTAGACTTAGGTCTCCGTTCCGCAAAAAGATAAATAGATTTTATATCTAGGGAGAGGTCATCTAGACCTCTCCTACAAAAATTATGAACATTATTGATATCTTTAAAACACCTTTATTTACATGTAATCTAGATTCTACTAGACACATGGTTCCTAAATTAGAAAAATATGCATATCATCATGAGAAGTATGAATCAGGCAGAAATGTAAGTAATATAGGTGGTCATCAAACACCCTTTTTATCAATAGAAAAAGAACCATTATATAAAGAATTGATAGAATTAATTATACCTGAAATTAAAGGCGTGTGTGTTGCTATGAATTATCATTCAGATAAACAAATATCAATAGGTCAATGTTGGATTAATATTAATAGAAAAGGTCATTTAAATATGCCACATATACACCCTAACACAGATTTTGCAGGAATATATTTTATCAAAACTGATAGTAATACACCTATAGGATTCAAAAATCCAGACCCCATGATTCAACAATATGAGTATAGATACACCGATTATAATGCATATAATACAGAGGGTCATATCTATCATCCAAAAGACAATGATTTTATTATGTTTCCATCTCACATTCCACATTGGGTAGATGAAAATAAGACAGATATACCAAGAATATCACTAGCTTTCAACATAAAAATAGCTTGACAATTGTCTCAATATACCATATAATATAAGATGGCAAAGTTATAAATAGTACTGTGTTAAGTGAACAGTACATTTATGGATTTGTTATATATATGGAACAATTGGGAGACACATGTTTAGTTTTAAAGGTTTTCAAACCAAAGCAAAGAATAAACATTTAGAACATCTAGAGGACCAGATTATAGATGAAGGTTCAAAAGGTGGGCAAAATGCTGTAAATTTTCTTGTTGCAATTCGCAACATGCTAGCTGGTAAGTCAAGTAGAAAAGTCAATATGACTGTTAAGTGGGATGGTGCCCCAGCAATTATCTGTGGCATAAATCCAGAGAACGGCAGATTCTTTGTAGGTACTAAGTCAGTATTTAATAAAGTACCTAAAATTAATTACACAAGTGCAGACATCAGAAGAAATCATTCAGGTGTTGTTGCAGAAAAACTATCAGCATGTTTAACATATCTCCGTAGAATTGTTACTAATGGTGTCTATCAAGGTGATTTATTATTTACATCAGGTGATAAAAGTATACAAACAATAGATGGCGAACCTATGATTACATTTACACCTAACACAATTACATATGCAATGCCTACAAATTCATCAATAGGCAAAAAGATTTCAAATGCAAAACTAGGTATTGTCTTTCATACAAAATATTCAGGCACAAAAATAGAAGATATGAGAGCAGGATTCGGAACAGTTACAGGTGGGGGTGGCAGAAATGTTTATCTTGCCTCAGCAGGTTATAAAGATACATCAGGCTCATCTAAATTTACATCATCAGAACTAACTAGTTTTGATTCACTAATTAGAATGGCACAAGGTTCATTATCTAAAGCAGGTCCTATGTTAGATAAAATGAACAGTACTGATTCAACATCAGTAGGCTATAGATTAAAAACATTTTTTAATTCTGTAATTAGAAATAGTACAGGTGGTATGGGCAAAGTTAAAACACTACAAGGACAATTTAGAGATTATTATGAGAACTTTATTAATGCAGAAATAGCTGCTAGAAAGACAGTCGCAGGTAAACAAAAATTTATACAGGCGAAAAAAGACAATTTAAAATTTATAGACAAGAATCAAAGTGCATTATATATGGCGATTGCAAGTCATGTTAGTTTAGCAAGAGCAAAGAATTTTTTAGTAAGTAAACTATCACAAATACAAAGTATAGGACACTTTCTAAAAACATCAAATGGGTACAAGGTCACCGCACCTGAGGGTTTTGTCGCAGTAGACAGAGGCGCTGGTGCAGTCAAACTTGTTGATAGACTAGAATTTAGTCGAGCAAACTTTACAATGGATAAAAATTGGGGTTAATATGTTAGAAATAAATGGTAAACAATTAGAAGTAGATGAAGAAGGATATCTTGCTAATCTAAATGATTGGGAAAAAGATGTTGCAACAGTAATGGCAAAAGAAGATGGTATTGATTTATCAGAAGACCATTGGGAGATAATTAATTTTCTCCGTGAGTATTACGAAGAATATCAAATTGCACCTGCTGTTAGAGTATTAACAAAGGCAGTAGGAAAAAAATTAGGAAAAGATAAAGGTAATAGTAAATATCTATACGAGTTATTTCCGTATGGACCTGGTAAACAGGCATGTAAATTTGCAGGATTACCTAAACCAACAGGTTGTGTATAATGTCAGTAAAAGAAGAAGAAATAAAAAACTTTAAGTCAAGTATAGGTATTACAAAACACGAAACGCCTATGTTAGATGAACTAGAGAATGGTCCATGGCCTTCTTTTATTTCAGGTATCAAAACATTAAGAGATAAACATCCTGAAGAAAGAATTAATAAGATGACTAATGACTTATTAGGTCAGTTAGAACACTCTTATGAAACTAGAAAGGGTTATTGGAAAGGCGGTACAGTATCAGTCTATGGTTATGGTGGTGGTATTATACCTAGATTTTCTGAAGTCGGAAATGAATTTCCAGAATCAAAAGAGTTTCATACATTAAGAGTACAACCTCCAGCAGGCAATTATTATACAACAGAGGCATTAAGAGGTTTAGCAGATTCATGGGAAAAACATGGTTCTGGTTTAGTAACCTTTCATGGTCAAACAGGTAACATTATGTTTATCGGTTCTACAACGGAAAATACTCAACACTTTTTTGATGAAATAAACGATTATGGACTTGATTTAGGTGGTGCAGGCCCATGTGTGAGAACTGCTATGTCATGTGTAGGT
>NZAU01000178.1 GCA_002686215.1 Candidatus Woesearchaeota archaeon | reverse complement strand
TTTTCCCAACGCTATGCTGATTCTTCCTTACTCGGTGAGAAGATCTCTCTCCCAGAACTCCGTCTTCAAGACCACAAGAATAGGCAGAATTCTATCGATGCTATTGATCCGTTTCTCAAACAGAAGTATGAGATCTTGATGCAGCAACACTTCGAGCAGGGTATGAAAATCTACCAACAGATGCTTGAAGATGATATTGCAAAGGAGTGTGCTCGTTTTGTGCTTCCCCTCGCTGTAGGGACAAAACTCTATATGACGGGCAATCTCAGGTCATGGATCCATTATATCAATCTGCGTACCGCCAACGGCACCCAGAAGGAGCATATGGAGATTGCAGAACTCTGTAAGCAGCATTTCATCTGTCAGTTCCCAACCGTCTCTGAGGCGCTTGGGTGGTGTCCTGAGGGTGACTGCGGTTGTCCTGAGAAACTTGACGACTGTGACTGTCTTCAACCCTCATTGAGGATTGACTGATGGGAATGTACGAATCACTAAATTGTTTTGAGGAAGCACTCAAACACTTCGGAACCAGAGTTGAAATGATCACTGCTATGGAAATGGCAAGGAGAATATCTTCTGAAGATGCATACCAGATGATCAAAGAAGAGATGAAGGAACTGAAAAAGTGTCGTAAACATTACAAGAAAGAGGAGGACTGCTAGATGCCTACATACAATGTAAAAAATCTCAAGACAGGGGAAAAGAAAGAATTCCGTATGACAATGAAAGAATATTGTCAGTGGAAAGAAGATAATCCCGATTGGGACAAGGACTGGGAAGCTGGCGTTGCTGGTACTACCTACGGCGTACCCAAAACCGATAATGGTTTCAAAGAAGTCATGTCTAAAGTCCAAAAAGCACATCCTGGTGCAAACCTGAGTCGATTTACCTAAACTATGGCAAGAGCAAGAAAAAGGAACACCACGTCCAATCCCGTACCTCCCCATATGACTGCAAAACAGATCAAAAGGAAGAAACCGATTGATAAAACCTATATGGTTCCTATCAATCCATTGACTCCTAATCAGGAGACTGTCTTTCAACAGTATGCTGAGGGACAAAACATTTTGCTGCACGGTGCTGCAGGTACTGGTAAAACCTTTATCACCTTGTACCTTGCACTTCAAGAGGTACTTGACGAAAACACACCTTATGATAAAATCTATATTGTAAGGTCTCTGGTTCCTACCAGAGAGATTGGTTTCCTTCCTGGAGACCATGAAGATAAGTCTGCACTCTATCAGATTCCATACAAGAACATGGTTCGATACATGTTCAGTATGCCTGACGATAATTCTTTTGAAATGTTGTACGACAATCTACGAGCACAAGAAACTATTAGTTTCTGGTCTACAAGTTTTATCCGTGGTGTCACTATGGATAATTGTATTGTCATCGTAGATGAATTCAGCAACCTTAACTTCCATGAACTTGATTCAATGATCACTCGCGTTGGTGAGGATTCTAAGATCATGTTCTGCGGTGATATTACTCAATCTGATTTGGTGAGAGAAAATGAAAAGACTGGAATCTCTGACTTCATCAAAATTCTACAAGAGATGCAGGAATTTTCTTGTATTGAGTTTGGTATTGATGATATTGTTCGTTCTGGCTTGGTTAAATCTTACCTTATTAGTAAATATAATCTTGGGTTCTAATGTCCTTTAACTTTATTAATCTCGATCTCAAAGAACCTGAGGTCGAACCTGTGAATCGTGATGGCGTAAGGCATTACCCTATTCCTGGTACTGATAAATATTTTCCGAGTGTTACCTCAATCACATCGTTCAAAAACGCTCAGTTCTTCAAAGAATGGAGAACTAAAATAGGTGAAACTGAGGCTAATCGTATCACCGCTCGCGCTACACAACGCGGCACAGCATTCCACCACCTCGCTGAAGATTATTTCAAAGGTGAACTAAATCTAGACAGATACTTGGAAAACAATCCATTATCTGTTAGAATGTTTCAGACAGCAAAATCTACACTAAATCGAATCGATAACATTCATTGTTTAGAGACCTTTCTCTATTCACATTATCTTGGTTTGGCAGGTCGAGTAGATTGTATTGCTGAGTTCGATGGCGAATTAGCAGTGATCGATTTTAAAACCTCAACTAAAGAAAAAAAGGAATCATACATCGAGCACTATTTTGTGCAAGAGACTGCTTATGCAGCGATGTTCCTTGAGCGTTCAGGTATCGAGGTAAAGAAAATTGTCACACTTATCGCAACCGAAGAGGGATCTATTCAAATTTTTGAGAAGTACAATCTTGATGACTATTTACAATTACTCAAATCCTATATTGAAGAATTTGTTAGGGGAAGACATGCCTAAAAAAGACTTGGATGATAAGTTTCTCACACCTACCAAATTCTCTCAGGAAATTGAGAGGTTAGTGAAAAAAAGTAATGGTCTAATTTCTTACATTGAGGCAGTAGTTACTTACTGCCAGGAAAATGAAATCGAATTAGAAACTGTTCCTAAACTTATTTCCAAACCATTAAAAGAACGTTTACGCCATGAGGCACAACGTTTAAACTACATGAAACAATCATCTAAAGGAGTTCTACCATTGTGACTGGGTTTGAAGTGTATAAAATGTATCTCGCACTTAAGCAACACTTCACTAAAGAAAAATACGATTTCTACAAATACAATGGTAAGGTTCGCGCTAATGAAAAATCTTTTGAAGAAAGGCGCGACCGATACTTCTTTAAAAAGTTAGCGACGAAGTATTCGGGAGCAAAACTCTTAGGATATTTTGTCGCTAACTTTGTTAATAACCCCAAAGGATATCTCAGATCTTTTAGTGATGATATCTACACTGATTGGAAGATTCATCAAGAGTCTTTCACATATAAATTTAAACAGGACGTAAACACTTTACTGGATCAATCTACATTCCCATACCAGGAAGCATTCGATAGAATTTTCAAGTTAGAACCTGGTAAACATCCAAGTGTATTACGTTTATATCTTTCTCAAGATATCTCACTAGAAACTCTCGTTGTATTTGAACATTGCTTAGGATTTGTATCTGATTTTGATAGAGTATTGACTGATCCTATTTGGAAAGAGACTAGACTTAAAATTTTAAAGTATAAACCTTTTTTGAGCATTGATTGCACAGAGTATAAGACAACTATTTTGGATACAATAAGGACAAAGTTATGAGTTTTTTTAAGTCCGATCAAGTGCAGGAAAACCTGCAAGACATTTTTAACATGTACCAATCAGTTTCATATGAAACATCTCGTCTTGGTAACATGTCCATAGAAGAAAAACTTGAGCATATTGAATCATGTAAGATGCTCATCGACAAACAGAGAACCTTTTATGGTAGACTATGCCTTGCTGCTTCGGAAGATCCTGATGCAGCAGACATGAAGACCCGAATCAATGCACTCTCGCAAGCGTTTGGGTATGCAGATCTTGGTGAGTGCCTTGGCGCTATGGTCACGACACTCGAACAAGCGGCACAACGCGAGGTTGACCAAGACTAAATAGTATGCTACGATAACCCAGTAGCAAACAAAACACACTACACATTCAATACGGAGAATACGATTATGTCATTCGCATCCCTCAAGAAAGCGTCCTCTGGTGGCGATACCTTCGCTAAACTGACGCGAGAGATCGAAAAAATCAATCAACCCCAGTCTGGTGGTGGCGCAGATGAGCGTCTCTGGAAACCTGAACTGGATAAGTCTGGTAACGGATATGCTGTCATCCGTTTCCTCCCCGCTCCCGATGGCGAAGAAATGCCTTGGGCAAAGGTCTGGTCTCACGCCTTCAAAGGACCAGGTGGTCAGTGGTACATTGAGAACTCTCTCACAACTCTCGGCAAGGATGATCCTGTCGGTGAACTGAACCGCGAACTTTGGAACAGCGGTCGTGACAGCGACAAAGAGATTGCTCGTGCTCAAAAGCGTAAGCTCTCTTACTACAGCAACATCTATGTTGTGAGTGATTCTGCTCACCCCGAGAACGAAGGCAAAGTCTTCCTCTACAAGTTCGGTAAGAAAATCTTTGACAAACTGGTCGAAGCAATGCAACCTGCATTTGCTGATGAGACTCCCATCGATCCTTTCAACTTCTGGAAGGGTGCTGACTTCAAACTGAAGATCCGCAAGGTCGATGGTTACTGGAACTATGACAAGTCTGAGTTCGCTGCACCTGGTACGCTGGGTAACTTCGATGATGACAAACTGGAATCTATCTGGAAGCAGGGGTATTCCCTTGCAGAGTTTGAAGATGCTAAGAACTTCAAGTCCTATGAGCAACTTCAAGCACGTTTGAATCTGGTTCTCGGCAAGAATGCTGCACCTGCTCGCATTGATGAATCCCTTGAGGATGAATCTGAAGGACGAGGTTCTTTCAACTCTCCTGACATCATGGCATCTAATCAACCTGATTGGGGTGCTGAAGTCAAGGACTTCCGAGAGAAAGCAGTAGCATCATCTCCTGTTCAAGATGAAGATGACACTCTCTCCTATTTTGCTAAACTTGCAGAGGAAGAGTGATGGACTTTGTTCATGCTTGGAACTCCATGTCTTATGGCGAGGGGTTCCTCTTCTCGATCTGGGTGATCGGGATGTACTATATAAAACTAAGAATGGATAGGTACTTCCGATGAAACTAGCACTTGCATCACTAATGCTATTGTCATCTATTGCACTTCCTGCTCAGGCAAGAGGTCCAGTCTATGACCCTACCAGAATTCGTTATCGAGATACTGGTGACTATTCAAACTACAAAGCATACGAATCGAAGGGTGGGTATGCTCGTGAAGAAAAATGTTTCAAGCGAGTATATCGTGAAGAGTACGTCCCTGGAGACATGCGTAATCCTGGGTATGTCAGATCATACAAGAAAAGGGTTTCCGTTCCCTGTGATTGGAAATATTATAATAGGAGACCTGCTGCTCCTCCAATTCATGAACATAAACATGAACATAAAGAGAAGGATGACAACTCTTGCATCGAAGGTGCAGTTCTTGGTGGCATCGGTGGTGCTGGAGCAGGTGCTGTACTATCCCGTGGCGATGGTCGCTGGTGGGCAATCCCTCTAGGTATTGTCGGAGGCAGCATGGTTGGATGCCAAATTGATGGGGGTTGACCCCAAACCAAAATCGACCCTTGATTCCCAGGAAAGCGGAAAAAAAATTCCGCCAAAAAATGGGTCTCTAGGGTTTTTTAGTATCCTCCTCCATAACCAGGTGAAGGCGATGGGGATGGACTTGGAGAAGGACTTGGAGAAGGCGAAGGTGAAGGACTTGGTGAAGGCGAAGGTGATGGGGAAGGGGATGGACTTGGAGTAGGAGATGGGGATGGTGTTGGAGTAGACGTTGTAGTCGCTGCTGTAGTTCCACCTGACGCTGGTGTGATTGTAGATGTAGCAGTTGTAGTTCCAGCAGTTCCAGCAAGAGATGAACCTGGACCATAATCGAAAGATGTTGTTGTTGTCGTCGTGTCTGTAGAAACCAGAGATTCTGATGTAATGTACCCAACATCACCAAGGAATCTAGAAGCAATAGAAATAGGAGTCTTTTTGTTCCCCTGATCGTCAAGTTCTAGATGTGGAGCATAAGCAATTAATTGTTCAAACTCTTCAATAATCAAATCTACCATTTGAGAAACTGGAAGAAGAATTTGTCTTTTCTTCTCATTTTCAAATGATTCATATTCATAGTTACTAACAGGATATACTGATTCAGTTTCACTCTTAGTAGTGCCATCTGGCATTACTGTTCTCCAAGTTCGGTTTACAACAATACCTCCTGGCATATAGACGATATCATCTAGCATTATTTCTTGTGTTTCATAATGATGGACATCATCAGGACCACTATACTTTTCATTGACATATGTGATTAAGTCCTCTTCATTTCTAGGCCAATCTTCATATACATCAGTGATATTGTTTACTAGTAAGATAACCCAATCTAAGTGAGAATCTTTATAAACTTCTAATGCTAATGTTGATGGTGTTTGACCAGCAGTAATTGAATACGCTTCAAATAGAGAACTATACTTTGATAAATCATCTCTAGTTTTGGTGCGTCTGAATAGATTTTTTACTAATCTATATTTGGTTGCTTCATCGTCAGCAACACCTTCACCAACGTATACATTTGGTAAATAAGAAAAAAACCCAGGCATTAGAATCCTCCTCGTCCATCTTTAACAGGTCCAATGTCTGTTTGTGTAATAATTCTTGTTTCTGTAAAGGAAACTGTCAATTGAATTGCAGGGACTTGAACCATGTCACCTGAAACTCGTTTAAATGATGTATATTGACCATCTGGAGTATAGTTGACGTTTATACCCGTACATACAGATGGGAAAATATTGAAGTGCATTGATTTTTCATTATCAGTGGAATTGTCACTAATACTACCATCAGCATTCAGTCTGATAAACTTCAGATCAAACTTATCAGGAACTTCTAAGAATCTATTTGAACTGATAGTTGAGAACTGACCTTGAAGTTGACTATTATTATCAAGACCAAATCCACTTGATTTTAAAGAACCAGTTGCTCCCATGATAGGTAGAGAACCCTCTTTAATATAATCAATGATCATTCTGACCATTCTTGCTTCTTGCTCAGATCTAGAATAAAATTTAAAGGTGAACTGATGAGTTCTAAAATTCATATTACTAAAGATCTGTTCTTGGAATGGGTTAAATACCTTACCCTTTCCAATTGCTAACAGAGAACTAGCATCAACATTACCTGCCAGACCTAATGCTTGATTCATTGCACCAGCAGCTTGTGCCATTGCACCCAAAGCAACTTCTGGCGTTGCTGCAGCAGCAGCACCCTGAATATTTTTTGCCAAAGCGTTGAAATCATCAGATTCCATTCCTCCCAAAGCAGCAGCGCCCAAAACACCCATGACTCCCATATTTACTTGCCTATAGGAGGGCGTATATTGAGTTTGCAACTGCTGAGGCATTGCAAGGTAGCATCTACGAGGATTTAACTCACGTTCTACTTTGTTACCTGGTAAATTCTCACCATAATATTTCGAGGAGTTGTCCTCAAACTTGATTCTGCTTCGTTGCAGCATTAAGTAATCAATAGCTTTTGTGGCACCCTGATTATCATCATCCCCCTGATTTGCAGTAACAGGTGGTTGTAATGGATACCTTAGGATAGATTGTGCCAACTTCGTACCTAAATATTATGTGACCTCTATGTATTTATGAGATATCAAGGAAAGTATCGTCCTAGTTTCCCCAGAAAGTACAAAGGTGATCCGACAAATGTTATTTATCGGTCATCATGGGAGTATAAGTTCATGAAATGGTGTGATATAACCGCATCAGTTCAAGAATGGGGAAGTGAAGAGATCATTATTCCATACATATCACCAGTTGACGGCAAAAGACATAGATATTTTCCCGATTTTTATGTCAAAATAGCAAACAAAAGGTATCTGGTTGAAGTCAAACCATTTAGGCAGACTAAAGAACCTAAAACCCAAAAAAGAATGACAAAACGCTATATTAATGAGGTTGTTACTTGGAGTGTCAACCAAGCAAAGTGGAAAGCAGCAACTGAATTCTGCAAAGATAATAATTGGGAATTTATGTTAATCACAGAAAAGGAACTTAAGGTCTAATGGCAATCCCAAATCCGCAGGCAGCAAAATATAACTCATTAAATGAATTCATAGGGCAATTCAAGGACAATGATAATTTCCCTAGTACGACGAATTTATTTTCGTTACATTTTGCATGTCCTGCTATTCTTAGATCAACACAAACTCAAGTATCTGGAACATTTGCGGGTCAGACCGATGAAGTTTTCAATCCTGAGCGAGGTGATTTAAGAAACTTACTTTTAGATTACTATGCCAAGACTGTAAACTTACCCAGTAAGCAGGTAACTAGTGGTCAAATTGTAAATGTAGGTTCTGGATTTAAGTATGCTACTGGTACAGCATTTAGTCAAATCAATATAACGTTTCAAGTTCCTCGTTCTCAATACACCAGAAACTTCTTTGAGAGATGGGTTGATGAGATGGCGAGAGATTCTAATCAATTTACAGAATTCTATCGCGAGTACGTTTGCCCTAGATTATACATCTTCAAAATGGAGAGAGGTGGTGGAGATTTGGCAATATCAGATCCTAAACTTCTATCAGAGGTTAGGAGAGCAGCAGCACAAGGTCTGCAAGTTCTAACCGCTAGAAAGAATGATGTTACAGCATGTTGGGAATTGCAGAACGTTTTTCCATATAACATTGGGTCTATTCAGTTAAATAATGATAAGGCACGAGTTATGGAACTTACTGTTGGTTTTTACTATGAAAGATATAGGTTCTTTACTAAGGATCAATTTGATTCTCCAGGTCGTCCCGATATCGTACTTGACATGGCAGAAACTTCTGATAATATCATTGATACGAACCTCGTCTAA
>NZAU01000177.1 GCA_002686215.1 Candidatus Woesearchaeota archaeon | reverse complement strand
TTGCACAACTTAATGTTGTTGGTGAAGAGAATACAACTATTGAAACATTCTCTGAGTTGGTGCTTACTGATAAACTAACGGTTATCGGTGGTGCATCTAACCAGTTAGAATCTATCTTCGCTGGTCCTGTTACATTCCAAGGACTTGTTACATCAACTGGTAACATTCAGGCAAGAAAACTTACATATTCCAACCCTGATGGTACAGTTATCAGACAGACATTGATGGCACCTGCTGCATTGGATGGCAGTAATAATCCTGTTGTTCCTACACGTCCTGACCTTACTGGTCTGGGTAGCACATATCCGACACAGGCAGATGGTGACTTAGTTTATAACAGCAACTGGACCCCAGGTGCATCGCTTGGTTGGATCTATTATGACAATGGTGATGGTAATGCTAACACCAACTGGTATGAATTTGGTCTGACTGATGCTGGTGTTATCAACATCTCTGACACTTATAGTGGATCACCACTCACGATTGATGGTGCTGGCACTCAAGGAACTGGTGTTGGTTTCGGTGCTGAACCTGAAAATGGATTCCGAGTAAAAGTCAGCGGTGACTTTAAGGTTGCTGGTGATGTTGTCGGTACAGGTTTCGGTGTTGTTGGATCTGGTAAATATATCAGACGCTTGTATGATGGTGATGGTGTACAAACTACATTCCAAATCACTAACCCATCAAACTCTAACATTGATCATGAAGCAAACTCAGTTCTTGTTTCACTGAATGGTGTTGTTCAGATTGGTGGTACTTCTTCTGAAGTCACCGCAAATACTGCAAACTACTATATCAATAGTGCTCAGGTTGTCTTTGGTGATGCACCTCCAACGGGAACCAAGATTCATATTATTGAACTGCCTATCTAAATAACATTGTAAGAGTAGTCAAATATGGCACTAACTAAAATCAATGGAGATCAGATCTCCACAGCAACAGAAGCACTAATCACTAAACTCAGTTTCTTAAACAACACCTCTGAGTTAGTGTTGCCTGGTGGTACAACTGGACAGAGACCTTCATCTCCTGCCATTGGTACGATTAGGTACAACTCAGATGAAGATGCTGCTGAAATCTATGTAACAAACATTGATGGCAACGGCACTGATGGTTGGATTGCTGTTGGTAGTGGTGGTCCATCTGTTGGAAATGATGCTATAATTAGAACTAATGGCACAAACTTAAGTGAAACTGCCACGATTGGTCCTACAGCAAACAATGATGCTAAGTTCTCGAATGGATTTAGCATTGGTCCAATAACTATTGACACACTCGTTGTTTTAACGATTGAAACAAACTCTCGCTATATCATATTTTGATAAATAACTAAGATTAACCCCAGGAACCGTAGTAATGTCTCAAATTAACGTAGATACCATCAGAAATCAGGGGGGATCTGGCGCTAAGGTCCAGATGCTTGCTTCTGGTGATGTAAATATCAACGACAACAAATTATTTGTTGATAACGCAACGTCGAAAGTTGGTATCAACACTAATGATCCTCGCGCAGTATTGGAGGTCGAGGGTAATGGTGGTGTTATTCTTAAAACATCTCCTCTCATCGAAAAATTTAATAATGTTTCTGGTGCATCAAACGCAAACGCAACCATTAACACTTACAATGGTGCGGTAACTCTTTTCACAACTGCTAACACTAATAACT
Source organism: Candidatus Woesearchaeota archaeon (assembly GCA_002686215.1). The sequence continues at coordinate 7,347 of NZAU01000177.1, read as the reverse complement.
GGACTCCTAATATCACCTACAATGATGGTGGTAGCGTTACTAGTTTGAACGCATATATGGAGAATAGTGAGGTAATTGTTGTTACTATCATTTCTCAAAATGGTGGTGGTTCTGGATATGTTCCTGGAAATATTAACGTTGATAGTTCCTCTAGAACAACTGAATGGTCTGGTGGTTCTGCACCTACCGCTCGCGGTGGTACTGGTGGATATGATGTTTATTCATTTTCTGTTATGAAAACTGGCGATAATGCATTCGTAGTTCTCGGTCAACAAACACATTATAATTGATAAGTCATGCCATTACTTTCTTCTTTCGGTCTTGGAGGTCCAACAGGATTTGCTGGTGGTGGTGCAGCACCACTATCAGAATTTACTAAAGCATATACCTACACTGGTGGTATTCAAACATTTGCTGCACCTGCTGAAACAGATTCTATTCAAGCATTTGTTTGGGGTGCTGGAGCATCTGGGCGTAATCAAAATGGTGGTGCTGGTGGATATACAGTAGGAACTATTAACAGCGCCAATAATACTACATTCAAAATTGTTGTAGGTCAGGGTTCTACTAGAGGTCGTCAGCAAAATGGTGTTGGTGCTGGATATTCTGGCGTCTTCACTAATGCTTGGGGCAGCGGTTATGGTAGTGACCAAAATGCTGCAATCGTTATGGCGGGTGCTGGTGGCGGAGGATCAGACTCTAATGGTCCTGGTGGTGCTGGTGGTGGTAACTCTGGTCAGGGTGGTACGCCTGGCGGTGGTCAAGGTGGCGGTGGTGGTCAATCACAAACCAACAATTATGGTGGACAGGCAGGTGGTAACTGCACAGCACCTCAAGGTCATTGTCATGGCAGATCAATGAGAGGCGGCACAGGTTGCGGCGGTGGTGAGGATTCGGTGAGCGGAGACAGAACAAATTGGCCCTGTAGAATCTATGGTGGCGGTACTTGGTGCTCTGCTGCTGGCGGTAATGGTTGCAATGGTGCTGGCGGTGGATCTGGTTACTTTGGTGGCGGTGGCGGTGGATCTAACCCCAATAGTTCGCCTGGTGGCGGTGGATCTGGTTACATCGGTGGTCATCCTAATCACCCTGTGAGTAGTGCAATTACTTACCAAGGTAACTATAATAATATTCATCCAGCGGCAAACTCTTCGCCACATTATACTCCTGGAATTGGAAATGGTGGCACAGGTAGTGGTCAGAATGGTAGAGTAGTTATTGTATACGAGGCATTCCAAGCAGTTCCCTAAATTATGAATTTGATTAATTTGTTTAGCACTCCAGTGTGGTCTACCCAACTGGAGTGTTTTGATAATGAAAAACTAGCAAACAGATGTTATCACTTAGAACAGACTAGAGAATCTAGTGATATGTCTAACAGAGGTGGATTTCAATGTGATGATTTGAACTACCCCATGTTTAGACGTAAGATATATGAACACATACCAAGAATCGAAGGTAAAGAACTACCAAAGGTTAAAATATGGGAGTGGGTCAATATTAATCGAAAGGGTAACCATAACGTAAGGCACAATCACTTTGGTCGTGGTATCTTTATGTCTGGTATCTATTATGTAAAAGTTCCAGAAAATTCAGGAAACATAAGATTTTTTGATCCGAGAGGATCTATGCACATGGCATTGGAAGACTATGACTATTATTATGGTGTTGCTGATTATCAATATTTGATACCAGAACCTGGGTTGTGTTTATTCTTCCCAAATTGGTTAGATCACGCTGTAGGAGAAAATGAAAGTGATGAAGATAGAATCTCGATAGCATTTAACGTGGTGTACGCTTGAAGAGGTGTCACAGGGGGTCTCGCACCCCCTTTTTTTGTGCTATACTTTATGAGTATTCGACACGGAGCAAAATGCCTCAGTTCACTCTCATCTGTACAGATGAGGATTCAACAGTTACAACAAAAGAATTTGAAGCAACAGTACTTGACGACGTTGTGGACAAAACCCAAGACTTTCTGAAAGGTGTAGGTTATTGCTTTGAAGAATTGCACACCCAAGTTTATCCAGTCCCAGACAGCGATGCTGACGATTATGTCTCAGTCTACCGAGATGTAGACTGAATATATATTAACGTAGTTTCTTTTTTGATTAACATTTTCAAGACAATGGGAAAGACTTTTCGACGGGGCGGTGCCGAACGAGGTTACTACTCGCCTGGCAAATCTATTCGAGACAAACGAGCAAAAGGTGGAACTAATCGAACAAATTGGGGAGATGACAGCAACTATGACGACTATTCAACCAAAAAAGATCGCCGCCGAAAGTTTGATCCAGAAACTGACAACGACAACGGATGGTACTGAAATCGAAAATGAATCTGAAGAACTAGAGTTTGATGATGGTTCTGAGGTAGACTACGACATTGATTACACAGTTCAATACTAAGACTACGAGCACATGCAAAACGAACACGACGATCAAAAATTCAATAGAGGATTAGATCTCTTCACTGAGTCAGTCCTCAAACCTGATCATGAATTGCGGCAGTGTGCTCACAATCAGAAGTGTTATCACGAACTGATGTACATTCGTTCCTATGTTATTGAGTATCTCAAAACCTTACGCCGCTAAAGATGATCGGACTCCACTCACAACTCATCAACATCGATGAAAAAATGATTCTAAAAGACGCACTTTTTTTGTATGTCTCTGACTTGCAAAAAAGATATTATGCTGATAAACTAGTAGAAACAGATGTTTATCTCGCCAAAATGAAAGAGGTAGAAACCATCGTTGAAAAATTACATTTGACAGAACTCTACAGGTAATGCAAAAAGACATTAACTTACTGAAACATGCTATCAAAGCAGGGTATAAAGATCCTTTTCTTTATACCAATGAGGAGATGCATCGTCTCAAGAAAAAACTTCGCCAGTTGAACAACTGGAAACGCTCAGCACAAATTTCTCAAAACAACGGATTTGGTCAGTATGTACAATGAAGACTTTGACATCTCTTGGGATGAAAATGACATCGTTCAAGCACCTGAGGATGAATGGGTATCTGCTATTCTTGGCAGCGAAGATGAAACTATCAAAGAACTGATTTATGATTGACAAGTATCGCATCACTTGGTTGAAAAACAAAGCAAAGAATGGATTTTATTCACGTCAAGAAGTAGTAGTTTATGGGTTAGACAATGTAAAGTTTGTTATGGACAACCTTGTGCCAGTTGACGCAGTGGGCGCAGTGGACATCATCCCCTGCCTTTGATGCTATAATATGGGCATGGGAATGAGCAGCGCCCCAAAGACTCTCCCAAATCTCTATTTTTGTTATGAACATCTCCAACGTCAAAACTGCTATTCTGGTCGGAAAGTTCGCATTGAATGATGGAACTTCTAAGGCACGACTTAAACTCAACTATGAGAATCTTCCTAAGAATGTTCTCAAAGATGATGCTGGTCGTGTATATCTTCTCGTCAAAGATGGCGAGATCATGAAGATCGGTGGCAGTGTCTCTAAAGGTGGTATCAAATCCACCATGTCTTTCTATGTGTCTGCTAACACTGGACGCCCGTCAATTCGTTCGTTTGGTATCAACCAACTTGTGTACGAAGCGACAACGAAAGGCGAAGAAGTATCTGTCTACATGATTACTTCTGAACAGGTTTCTGCACCCGTCAAAGGTCTCTTTGGTGCAGAAACTATGTCCATCTCTGCTTTCAAAGAGATGGAAGAAAAATGTCTCGCTGACTATGTTGCTTCTGAAGGTCATCACCCTGCCTGGAATTATCAGGAAGCGGGTAAACCTTGGGAGCAATATATTCAGGAGCAACATGCTATAATTCTAACAAAATCTGCAACCCGTAAATGAAAACTCCATTGCGATATGCTGGTGGTAAATCCAAAGCATATAAAATCATTACTGAATATCTACCTGAGCATCTTCCTACGGGTAAGATTGTCTCACCATTTATTGGTGGTGGTAGTCTAGAATCTCGCTGGAGTTCTGAGTTAGATATTCCTGTGCAGGGGTATGATGTACTTCATCCCCTTGTCATTTTCTGGAACATTCTTCTAGATTATCGTGAGGATTTGGTTGCACGTTGTAGGTATCTGGAACCAACTAAAGATGAATATAAACAAGTCAAAGATGAATTGATGAAGTGGTGCATCACCCAGATGATGTTCCCCGCTCCAATGGATAGGGATGAGAAAGATCGCTGGGCATATTATCGTGTACCAGATGAAGAGATGATCACATTGTGCCACAAAGATGCTGCTGCTTATTTCTTCTATAACCATAACCTTTCTTATGGTCCGATGTATCTCGGTTGGATGAGTAAGATCTATGAATCGCGTGAAAAGTGGGATCGTATGATTGATAGATTGGAGAAGTATGTCAATCCTAATTTGAATGTTCAGATTGGTAATATGATTGATACTATTCCATATCACAAAAAAGACTTCTTGTATCTCGACCCTCCATATTATTTGGAGAAAGATGCAGATAACAAGATGTTCAAAGGGATGTATCCCAACGCAAACTTCCCCATCTATCACAACAACTTTGACCATGAATATATGGCGATGATGTTATCACGTCACGAGGGTCCGTTTGTTCTCAGTTACAACAACTGCGAAACTATTCGTGAGTGGTATTCTGAGTATGAGTTTGTATATCCTGAATGGCACTATTCATACTCTCTGGGTGAGACTCGTGTTGGCAAGAACAAAGAGAACAATGACCCTAAAAAGTCCCATGAAATTCTAATTATTAAGCGATGACACTTGACCGAATTGAAATGAAGCGTGAGTGTGGTGATTGCACTGCATGTTGTCAAGGACATTTGAACGCAAACATTCACGGAATTCAAATGTTCAAGGGTCGTCCCTGTCATTTTCTTGGTGAATGTGAGGGCGGTGGATGTACTATCTACGACCAACGTCCGACATTATGTCAAGAGTATCAATGTCTCTGGAAAATTACACCAACTCTTCCAGAGTGGATGAAACCTAATAAATCAGATGTTATTATGGCATTTGGTGAAGATGAGATAGATGGTGAACTAGTTGGTTACATAACTATGCGCGAATGTAACAATCCAGTTCGGTCAGATATTTTGAACTATGTGTTACGTTTGAGTATGGAACATGGCATGAACATTGAATATGAATGTAATGGCAGTTGGTTTCACTTAGGCGATGAAAAATGGATTAAACATCATGTAGAAAAAAATGGTGGAGAGATCGTGAGCAATGTGCCAGTTGCAGAACTGGCGCAAACCTCTTGACTTTTGCCTGGGAACCTGTCATACTATATTCATAGTCAAGCAATCAGACATGCGTCATTACACCAAAGCACAAGTTGTTGAGCAATTCCGTTACAACTGGAAGGTAGCAACTCTTGAAAATCCTTCACTCAAAACTGACAAGATCGCCAAGCGTATTGCGTTCGGTGACTTCACTGATATGCTTTGCAAGTGTGGTGAGATTAGTCTCAAGCAGTACGAAAACTGGAGCAACCCTTTCTAATGTCATGGGGTCTCATTCCATGGTCACAATTAACTCATAAAAAAATGACCTATCAACAACTGCTGGAACAACTTCAAGCACTATCACCTCAACAACTCAATCAAACTGCAACTTTGTATTCAATCAAAGATGATGAGTTTGTTCCTGTGTACAGCGGTGATTTTACTGATGAAGAAGATCAAGTTCTAGACTCTAACCATTTCGTTATTACATTCTGATGGAGAAACTTATGTCATGTGACACAAATACAGAGATTATGGAAAATCTCTTTGAACAAGTTCAGGAAGAATATCCTGACTTGACTATCGAACAACAGGCAACAATTGCTTCACAACGTTTCTGGAATCTCGCTCAGTAAAATGCTCAAGAAAAACGTCGTCAAAGTTATTGGTGAGACCGCAATGCGTGTCGATCCCAATCTCACCCGAGAGGAAAAGTTTCAGGTTTTCTGTCGCGTTGTTGATGGATTACTTGATGATGGTAGAATCACTAAGGCACAACATCACTCGTGGACACACATTTTCGGATGAAATTACGACAAGAAGAGTTGAGGTATCTCGACTATATTATGTGTCGCGTTAATTCTTTCACGCAGGCACAAGGTGAACAACTATTGTTCTCCAATATCTCACATAAAGAGATTCAACGTAAAATAGTAAGAGCAATCAAGAAACGTAAATGACTGAAACTAAACTCCATCCTGAAATCACAATCCCTGAAAATGCTGAACTCATTGATGATGTTTTTTATGTTTGGAAAACTCGGTTTGGACTATACTCAACGATGACTAAAGAAGGTCGCAACATGTTAACTGGTGGCACTCGTGAGGGTGTTATCACCATGACACATTGGCACCTTAAGTGTGAACAAGAAGGCACACTTGAAGATTACACCCGTGTGGTAGGATCTGCTATCGTTGGTGGTAAACTATGATTGAACTTCCCCCTGATTTTATTCATGAAGCACCCGCAGGATTTAGATACCGAACCGCCCAGTTTAGAGCAAATGTTATTAGCATTTGGTGTGACCATCTTAACAGTTATTGTTTCAATGGTGGCGATCAAGTTAGCACCATCTGGGGGTTTTACAACACAAAAAAACGAGAATACTATGCACCAATCAATGCCAAGAAAATCGGTGCAGTTGTTGACATCAACTCTACACGCCCGCTAACAGCGATGCAGATCAATCGTAGGGGATTAGAGTCACTTTGGATGTGACGCCCCACAGAGTGGCACACAGGCGCTTGTAAGGGCGTCAAAATGGTGTATTCTATAAGAGTCAAAGGAAACGAACCCAAATGCTTCACAAACTTCCCAACGGTAACCTGCTCTATCTGTCAGGTAAACTCACCCCATATCAGGCACGGAAGCGGATGGCAGAAGAGGAGAAGCGTATGCAACAAGAATGGGAAGAATGTGGCAAGGATGCCCAAACCCTATTCGATGAAATGTTCGGAGGTTGATATCATGCCTGAATTTATTTGTGCATACTTTGGTAAAGACTGGACCATCACTGCTCGCGGGTTCAGTAGTGCTAAACAGGCAGAAAAACATGGTCTGTTTATGATGCCAACCGCAGGAGTTTTCGGTTTCGCTGTTATCGCACAAGATGACAAGATGTGGACACTGAGAGATGATTTTTCTGTCCTCTCAGGTAAAGAAACTATCACCCAAACTGATCTCAACAACTTCGCCATTTCTTTCTGATGAAAACTAACACTCAAACGTATCTTGTGCGACTCTACGATGAGTTCACCATGATGCAAGTTACCCGCACAATGCCTACCAAACCAACGACAAATAAGGGCATCAAAGCACAAAACAATCGTGTCCTTAAATGGGCA
>NZAU01000176.1 GCA_002686215.1 Candidatus Woesearchaeota archaeon | reverse complement strand
TCCAAATGCTGGAATTTACGAAACTCAAAAGATTAATTTAGAGTTCCCATCCAACTCTATATTAGTTCAATTTGATGGACATAGAGATGCAGAAGCTGACATTCGTGTATTCTACAAGTTGTTCAGAGAAGGAACTTCTGATGGTGATCAAGTGTACATTCCATTTAATACAAATGGATCTTCAGACAAGCAGATAAATCCAAATGTTGGATATAATGAATTTAGTGAATATAAGTTCACCACTAACAATACACCACTATTCAATGGTTTTATGATTAAAGTTGTAATGACATCTACAAACCAAGCAAAGGCACCTAGGTTTAAGAACTTTAGAGCAATTGCCCTGAGATCTTTCGAAAATGAATAATTACGTAAAAGTCGAGTCTGACCAGTCTCTGGTCAGAGATCTCGATTCCAATGCAATTGTCAACACTGATAAAGATGAATACCAAAAATTCTTAAATCTCTCTGAAAAGAGATATAAAGAAAAAATGGAATATGAAAATCTGAAAACAGATGTAAAGTCTTTAAAGGACGATTTGAATGAGATTAAGTCCCTACTGAAAAGTATTGTGGATAAATGAATTATAAATATGTAAAGATAGATCCTAACTGATAGTAATGGCAGCATATGTAAGCAATATTGTAATTGATGTTGGCGCTGACTTTGCTCAGACATTCAACCTTGAAACTATCTCAGATGCACCTTTAGATCTAACCGGATATTCGGGTTCATCTAAGATGAAAAAGCATCCTTCATCATTAACAACCGCTGCTAATTTTAATGTATCATTTCCAAACGCAACTTTGGGAGAAGTGAAAATAGCATTAGGATCGACCATTACCAACGGATTGAAACCTGGTAGATACGTTTACGACGTTCTACTAATAGACCCTTCTAACGTAAAAACAAGAGTAGTTGAAGGCAGTGCAATTGTCACTGCTGGAGTTACCACTGGTTAAAGCATATGGCAGACATTAAAGTCAGAGTTGGATCACAAAATGCAGTCAAAGTTCTATCTTCATTTGCTGGAGGTGGAGGCACATTAGGTGGTCTTTCAGATGTTGATATTTCTGGAGGAGTTCAGAATGGAATGGTCCTAGTTTATAATGCTTCAACAAGCAAATGGGAAGCAACATTAGAATTGACGCCGGGAGCAACCCAAAATTTGGACATCAATGGAGGAAATTTCTAAGCCATGGCAAGTATTATAAGAGTAAAAAGATCTACGGGTACAGGGGCTCCGGGGAGTTTAAACTTCGGTGAACTTGGACTTACAGTTGGAGTAGGTACTCACGGTAATAAAGGCGGAAGACTTTTTGCTGGTGATAACGCTCAGAACTCTCAAGTAGTCGGTGGTCGCTATTATACCGATTTACTTAGTATCGCACCTGGTTTGGTTGCGGGTCAAGATAATCCAACTACTGTAGACAACGGATTTGTTCCCATTTTGGATACCAGAAGTCCTGGTAATCCTGGTGGAGGTGGTAATATTACCAGATTACCAAGAGTTGATCAATGGAACGTAGATAATATAACAATCGATGGTAATACAATTACCACGAACAATACAGATGGTGATTTAAATCTTACCACCAATGGTAACGGTGAGATTGTTATCCCCGATGATACCAAACTGACATTTGGTACAAGTAAAGATGTTAGTCTTGAGTATGATGAAGATGGCACAAACACTCTTGTAGTCACTGGTCATGCATGGCAGTGGAATTCTCCTCAGACATTTGGTAACGTTGGTATTTCATCAAATACTATTTCTACCAAGTCTGGTTCTGGAAATCAACTGTTCATTGACCCATATCCTGATGGTTTAAGTAATGAAGGTACGGTTATCATCAAAGGTGACCTACAAGTTGATGGTACAACAACCACTGTTAACTCAAATGAGGTTACGGTTAATGATGCTATCTTTGGTATTGGTGACGTAACCAGTATCAAAACTGTCATGGCACCAGTTGTTTCTGGTGTTTCTACTGTTACTCTTGATTCAGTTGTTGGTATTAACACTGGTGACCAACTAGCAGTAACTGGTATTGATAATTCTGGTATTGCTACAGTTACCGCATACAATACTTCAACTAAGGTTGTAACATTCTCAGGTACAGCAGTTGGTGTTACTACTACTTCACAGGTAACAGTAACTCACGCATTTGATACCAATACAGACCGTGGTATTTCATTCCAGTACAATCTAAGTAGCGGAACTGCTAATAACAAGATTGGTTTCTTTGGATACAACGATAGTGCCGGTGAAGGAAGTTCTGCTCCCGCAAGAGCATTCACATATATTCCTGACGCAACTATCGCTGGTAGCACCGTAACAGGAACCAGAGGTAACCTGGATATCAAGGGTATCTACTATCAGACTGGAGATTATAACACACACGGTGTTGTATTCTTTGATGCTAATGGATTACAAACTTCAACTAATAATCCAACAACAGCATCTGGCACTAGAACTTCAACTCAAGTTCTGACCGCTGTTACAGAAATTACAATTGCGTTACCATCAGCGGCGACGATTGCTGCAGGTGCTCAAGTGACTCAACAAAATAATAGTTCAGCATATGGTGTTTGTAAAACTACAATCACTGGTGGAACAACTCTTACTCTGATCGGAGTACAGGGAACATTTGATACCACAAACGATCTGGTTGTAAATGGAACCAGTCTTTCGATTGATCCCGACAGTGTAACTACTGTATATACAAACAAACCAATGTGGACTGACACCCTGGATGGAGGAACTTTCTAGCCCTATGACTAATGATGTTGACGTGAATATTTTGATTAAAAATTATCATTCTAAAATTTCTTCATTAATGAATCAGAATATTCTTTTAGAATCCAAACTTGAATCTTTGACAAAAGATTATATGGAATTACAAGAAAAGGTAAACAAAGTACCACCAGATAAATATCAGGAAGCAGGTATCGAAGAATGAGTAAACCATCGACCAGACAAGAATTGATCGATTATTCTCTCAGGAGACTTGGATACCCTGTTCTGGAAATCAATGTCGATGACGATCAGATTGATGATCTGGTAGATGATGCTATTCAGCACTTTCAAGACTACCATTTCGACGGGATTCAAAGAGTATATTTAAAGCACAAGATTACTGCGGCAGAAAAAGAAATACTAAAAACTGGTATTACTACAACAACTGCAACGTCATCTGTAGGTGTCACTTCTGTTGACTGGACGGAAGGACAAAATTTCTTACAACTTCCGGATCATGTCTTGGGAGTTGAAAAAGTATTTAAGATGGACAATAGCACTATTTCTAGTGGATTGTTCAACATTAAGTATCAAATTTTTCTAAATGATCTTTATTATTATGGAGCACTTGATCTTTTAAATTATGCAATGACTAAAACATATTTGGAAGATTTGAGTAGAATTATTTCTCCGGATGTTCAAATAAGATTTAATAAAAAACAAAGTCGTTTATATCTTGATGTTGATTTTGCTAGCATGAGCGATGATCAATTCATTGTTCTTGATTGCTACAGGTTAGTTGATCCAGCGGATGCAAGCAAGGTTTATAATGATTGGTGGTTAAAAAAATATACTACAGCATTAATTAAAAGGCAGTGGGGTCAGAACTTAATTAAGTTCCAAGGTGTAATGCTTCCCGGAGGAGTATCACTCAATGGGAGACAAATATATGATGATGCAGTTAGAGAAATCGAAGAGTTAGATAGAGAACTCAGAGAAACCTATGAAACTCCACCACTTGATTTGATAGGTTGATGAATTATGCCATTAAATTCTTACTTTTTACAAGGTTCACAAAGTGAGCAAAGACTTGTCCAAGATTTAATTAACGAACAGTTAAAAATCTATGGACAAGATGTTGTTTACTTGCCAAGAAAGATAATCAATAAAAATACAATACTTAGAGAGATTACTGCTTCAGGATTTGATGATTCCTTTAGGATGGAAGCATATCTTTTGAATTATCAAGGATTCGAAGGACAAGGAGATATACTCTCAAAGTTTGGGGTGCAGAGCACAGACTCAATTACATTTATCATATCAAAAGAACGATATGAAGATTTTGTCAGTCCATTTTTGAACTCTCAAGATGATATTTTAGTGTCAACTAGACCTCAAGAAGGAGATTTGATTTACTTCCCTCTTGATAATACTATGTTTGAGATTAAGTATGTAGAGGCCAAAAAACCATTTTATCAATTGAATAAACTTTATGTTTATCAATTAAGTTGTGAGGTTATGGATCTTGCTGCTGATGATAATATTGACACCAGCATTCCTGAGGTTGATGAGTCTGTAATTGATTTTGCATACATTGTCAAACTGACTATGGCTAGTGCAGCGGCAGAAACTGCTACTGCTAATGTTCAAATTGCAGAAGATCTCAGTTCACTTACATCAGGTAATTCAGTATCTAAGATCGATCTGATAAATGATGGAACTGGATATACGACTCCACCTTTGATTGGAATATCTACTGCACCAAGCACAGGAATTAACGCTACTGCTGTAGCAATTATGACCAGTAGAAGTGGTCAAGTCGGATCTTCAATTGATAAAATCTTAATTACAAATCCTGGTTTTGGATATACTGAAGTACCTACAATTACCATCAGAAGTCAAAATGCTGTTGGAACTGGTGCTGCTGCAACAGCAATTATTAATGAAGGTTCTCTGGGTGCATTTAACCTTCTTGGAGGTGGAGATCAATATCCATCTGCGCCAAATGTTGCAATCACAACTGCACCAACAGGTGGTATAAATGCAACTGCGGAGACGCTAATCAATACCAGTGGAGAAGTAACAGCAATCAGATATACTAACGCTGGTGCTGGATACACATTGGCACCAAATGTTACTATAGACGCTCCTGTAACTGGGGTAGTAACTGCTAATTATGAACAGAAAGAATTGGTAAGAGGTGTTTCTACAGGAACCACTGCATATGTAGTTGGTTGGGACTCTGATGATCGTATACTTAAAGTATCTACAATTTCATCACCAGGATTTACTGTTGGTGAGTTAGTGGTTGGCATTGGAACAACTATGGGTGGATCTGATGCTAGATTCAGAATCATCAGAACATCTGAACAAGATGAGTATGATACATATAGTGATAATACACCATTTGAAACACAAGCAGACTCGATCTTAGATTTTACAGAGTCTAATCCGTTTGGAGAATACTAATGTTAGGAACTTATTACTATCACGAAATTATTAGGAGAACCATTATTGCTTTTGGTACTCTTTTTAACACCATTGATATTAAACATAAAACTCAAGATGGTAAAAACTATTCTGAGATCAGAATTCCTGTTGCGTATGGACCAACAGAAAAGTTCTTAGCAAGATTAGAGCAGAAACCTGATCCCAGAAAAAGAGTTGCAATTACTCTCCCTAGAATTGCATTTGAATTATCATCAATTTCATATGATAATTCTAGAAAGGTTTCAACAATGCAAACCTTCAAGGCATTTACTAAAGACGGATCAAAATCTGCAAGAAAAGTCTTCATGCCTGTTCCATATAACTTGGGATTTAGACTATCAATTATGTCTCAATATAATGAAGATGCTTTGCAAATTTTAGAACAAATTCTTCCTTATTTTCAACCATCATTCAATGTCACAGTTGATTTAGTTTCTTCGATTGGAGAAAAAAGAGATATACCCATGATCTTAGATAATATCACTTTTGATGATAATTATGATAGAGGGTATGAAGAAAAAAGAGTTATTATACACACCTTAGATTTTACTGCAAAGACATATCTCTTCGGACCTGTTGCAGATAGTAGTGAAGGACTCATCAAGAGAGTTCAAGTTGATTATAGCACTAGCACAAATAGAAAAGAATCAACAAGAGAACTCAGATATGTTGCTAAACCAAGAGCAATTAAAGATTATAATGATGATGCAACTACAGTCATAGTAGAAGATTTAGATACAACTGAAACCTTAATTACAGTTTCTAATGCATCAAGTTTGATTGTAGATTCTTACATTGAAATTGATAACGAATTAATGTTTATCAAGAAAATTGAAAATGAAGTATTGACAGTATTAAGAGCTCAAGATGGATCTGTAGCGGATACACACGTTAATGGAACTTCCGTAAATGTTGTAAATGCTGTAGATGATGCATTGATTGAAGTTGGAGATGATTTTGGATTTAGCGAGGAAAGATTTGATTTTAGTGACTTTAGAACATATAGTCCAAGTAAAGGTATTGACGTATGAATGAAAAATTTGACGAAATAAATCAATCTCTTGATATTGAAGTTCAAGCAGGAGAAATTGTAAAAGAGACGACTAAAAAGTTAAGAGAGATTAATAAGAAAGACGATCCAACAGCGGACTATGAGTATACTCGTGGCAATTTGTATTCTTTAATTGAAAAGGGTCAGGAAGCAATTAACGGTATTCTTGAGTTAGCACAAGAGGGTCAACAACCTAGATCATATGAAGTGGTGGGACAACTTATTAAGAGTGTTGGCGATGTATCTGATAAACTGATTGACTTGCAACAGAAGATGAAAGATCTAAATAAAGAAGATGAGAAATCTTCACCAACAACTGTTAATAACGCATTATTTGTTGGTTCAACTGCAGAACTTCAAAAACTTCTGAAAGACGGATTCAAACAAGAATGAAGAAAAAATGGTCTGACAAATATAAGAAGTCTATCAACTGTGATAATCCAAAAGGATTTTCGCAGAAGGCTCACTGTCAGGGCAAAAAGAAAGTTGATGAAGAAACAAATCCCCGTATTCCTAGGAAGAAAGGGCAACCTGCAAATTCTAAGAAGCATTCTGATCTCTATACTGATGAAAATCCAAAGGGAACCATTCATGGTTTAGGATTTAAAGACGTTGCTACTGCTAAAGCATCTGTTTCTAAAATTCGTAATTCATCAAGATCTCATGCTCACAAAATCCAGGCAGCAGTTGCTATGGAACAGAGAGCAAGAGAAATGGGTAAGACTTCAGAAGCAGCGG
>NZAU01000175.1 GCA_002686215.1 Candidatus Woesearchaeota archaeon | reverse complement strand
GTACTATCCTTAATACTTGACCATGGCGTATTGCTTACTACACTCATACTTCCTTTATGAATGTAATCATTTACCCCTGGAGTTAATGATGATAATGATTCATCTTTTTCAAGTTCTTTAACTGTGATATCTTCAACCATACCACCTTTTTGCATACCAACGCCGCTACGACCTCTACCATAGCGACCAAAGTTAGCAGAGTCTAAAGTATTTCTTCCAATTGCTTTTACCGCATTTCTATTCAGAACATATTCACCTCTTTCCAGAAGAGTTGGAACACTATCGCCATGAGGTTTTCCAACTCCAATATATCCACCCCTCTGCATTTTCGCCGGACTTTCTTGTTGTATTTTTGGAATTTGTGGTATTGGTATATTGGGAATATTAATAGCACCAGAAGGTATATCTGGTAACTTTTCACCAAGACCAAACATTTGTTCATCAATTAAACTATTAAAGTCTGTGATAAAATTTTCTATATTTTCATTTAAACCATTAATAAAATCATTCAATGGACTAAGAATAGAACTTATAATATTATTGAAGAAATCAATCATTGGATTCACAAAAAATCCTATCGGATCTTTAATAAAATTCAACAACCATTGAACTGCAGCTCCCAAAAGAACATTCTTGAAGAAGTTGGCTATTGCGTCAAAAGGACCTTTGATTGGAGATAATAATTTTGATCCTATATTTTTACCTGCACCAGTTGCTTTATTTTCAAGAGCAGATTCCCTCTTTTCTTTTTGTTCTCTTTGATTGGTCTTTCGTAACTCCTCGGACGATTTCTTTTTTCTTTCCTGATCGGCTTTGATAGATGCAGAAATACTCTCTAGGAGAGATTGCATTGTCGTTAACTTCTTAATGATTAAATCTTCTGAAGTTATTTTTTGACTTTTGACTTGTTTTTCTGGTTTTAAATCTTTTTGTGGACTGGGTGGTTTGGATCCCGTTAATAGTTTTGGTTTTTTTGAAGAAAGAGATTTTGTCTCGGTTTGTTTTTCTTTCTTGAAGAAATCATCAACGAATTTTTTAAAGTCTTTCTTATCTTTTCTATATTTCTTTGCGCCTTCTTTTCTTTCTTCACTTGTTAGATTTTCACCACCAAGTCTACCTTCCTGTAAAAGTTCTTCATAATATTGATCATATTTTTCCTCACCAAAAAATTTCTTAGGATCTACTAAGGCGCCATTTTGTGTTCCAGTACTACCAGCAGGTCCTAAGAGATTCATAGTGATTGTTTGTTACTCTGTTTTTGCTTTTCGTTTTCCTCTTCAATATAATTTTGTAATAGAGAAACGTAAATATCTCTCTCCCAAGGCATCATATTTTCTATTTCTGTTAATGAATATTTATGGTGCTGCATAAGAGCAAAATTGAGTCTGAAGTAATACTCCAGATCCATATACACCATACTTACGCGAAAAAACTAGACAAACCCTCCAACGTTAACTTACTTTTCTTTTTAGTTTTTGGATTTGTAATTGGAAGTTCATAACTTAATTTAGGCATAGTCTCAAAGAATTTCTCAATTTTCTTAAACTGAGAAGAATTCATTTGTTCAATGAAGTTTACAATTTCTTCTTTTGTAACATCACAACAATCCCAAACTTCATCAGTTGTATAAACTTTATCGATACACTCTGAAATTAAATCAAAGGAAGTTTCAACATTCAACTCTTCTGTACCAAAATTACCTTTAATAAACTGACTGAGTGAAGGATATTTCATTTCAATCATCAGTTCATCACTGATTTGAATTCTCTTTTCATGATCATCTCGTTTGATGACCTTGATGTTTTCAATAGGAATGTTCTTCTTCACTTTGGTTATTTCATCATCAGGGCAAACAACTTCAAGTTCAATTTCTTCCCCAACAGATTTACCACGAATATTTAAAAACAAATACTCGATATCAAAAGTAGGTAGAGTATTAATTTTAATATTTTTTGTCAGAACACAACTTTCCAAAACTGTGGTGATAGCTTTGGTAATTTGTGAAGAATCTTCTGTTTCCAACGCAAGAATTAAAAGCTTTTCTTCCTTTACAAGAAATGGACGATATTCGATTTCTTGACCAGTAGAAGGTAATTCAAGTGTATATGATGGTGTAACAATACTAGGAAGTGGCATGATGAGTTATCAAGTCAGTATGAAATTATTTAGTCGTATCTAGGAATATCTTTCTTTTAATTCCCACCAAAGTTAAATACATTTCCAAGAGAAGTTGTAAAGTTACTCCAAGCTTGAGCAAAACCATTTTCTTCCGAAACTGCAGAATAATTCATTTTTGAAACGAATCTAGTATAGGCAAAAGAAACAGATACTCTCAAAATATCACTTTGTTCGTAACTTATTGGAGTTTGTATCATATTGATAGGGAAAGCTCCAATAAACTTATAGGTAATCGATCTCGAATCAGTATTAGATGGATCTCCTTTTTCAAATTTTGTTATATAAAGATTATCAGTTGCATATTCTTTATAATATCTCATTTGATGTGATGCTGTCCTACGACTAAAGTTGTTAAAGTTATCATCTGGAACTTCAGAATATCCTTGAATGTAATCCATCCATCCTTGAAACCAATTGACAATATCGTAGTTATTATCAACATAGAAAGTAAGATCTAAAGTATCATCATATATACGACGATATGCCATTCTTTCTCTTACTCCTTGGTAGTCACTTGTTACATCGTGAGTGGCAAAAGAACTTCCTGGTAAAGAAGCATCATTGCAAAGAAGAGATAAATCATCATATACTTTATTTTGAATTCTACTATTAATAAACTGTTTGCATGTTAAACGTGCCTCTCCAGGTTGCCTCACATCTGCATCTGGTGGACTTATTTTAACTTGATAAACAGAAGTTTGTGCAAGATTTAAAATTTTAGATTTTAAATCCCCAGTTTTAAATGCTCTTGGAGTTGGGCCCGCCATGGGTTCTAAATAAGTATATTGTTCCTATTATTATGTATGAGAGAAACAAACAAGTCTTTATATAAACCATCATATCCCAAAAAATACTTGGGAAATCCAAATATGATTGTTTGTAGAAGTTCTTGGGAAAGACGTTTCTGTCGTTGGTGTGATCTCAATGAAAATATATTAGAGTGGGGCAGTGAGGAGTTTTTTATTCCTTATTATAGTCCTCTTGATGGCAAAAGACATCGGTATTATCCAGATTTTTTTATAAAGGTTAAAGAAAGTAGTGGTTTAACCAAAAAATATGTAATCGAAGTAAAACCCGATAAACAGACTAGACCACCAAATCCTAATCCAAAAAGAAAAACAAAATCATGGATTTATGAAGCAAAAACTTATGCAGTAAATCAAGCTAAGTGGAAAGCTGCAGAAGAATTTTGTGAACTCAATGGAGTTGAATTTAAAATTATTACAGAAAAGGAATTAGGACTTGTTTGATGTCATCTCAAAGACTTTCTAGTCTACAAAATAAAATAGAAAATACGTTTCCAAGTGATCCAGATGATTACATGGAAGCGATTATGGAAGTCTTTAACGATCAACAATCTCTATATCCAACTCCTGGCAAGTATTATACTTTTGTATATGCTGCAAAAACAGAAGGAATTGCATATGATCAATTTCCTTTAATTGCGACTTTAGAACTTTTTCCTTGGGGATTTAGAGGTCTTAATTTTCATTGGCCAATGGTAAGACAATATACCTGGGCAGAAGTCATAGGAAATTTTTATGATGTTGAAAATGATGAGATTGAATATTTACAGTCATTACCATACGCAAATATTCAACTAAATACCTAAACGGGAGGTTCTATTCACATGTGGAAACTTGATTACGAAGCAACAGACGGACAAACGACCGCACAAGTTTATAAAACAAACATAGTCTTAACAAAGACGGATGGAAGCCAAGTAATCGGAACTTTGAACTTTATTAGTGATACTGGATCTTATTGGATTAAGGACGATAAAGATGTAGTTGTATACGGTGCAGACTCAGCTACTGGAGATGGAAGATTTGGAGAAGAAGCATTCTTTTACAATAATAAAAATGAGCTCACCACAACAAATAGTCAAGTCAATGAAACTGCATATCAAAATTTAAATGGAGAATCACTGGTAAATACCATAAGACAATCCATTGATCAAGTAAAATCTGGACTGGGAGGTGCTAAGGGAACTAATCCTGTTTATACTAGTATTGGATTAAATTACATACTAACCGAAAGTGAACTTTTTAAATCGTCGGTTACTGTATCATCACAACCAGCTCCTCAAGCAGATCCAGATGACCCAGATGATGGTTCCCTAACAGTTGATCCAGACGCTTCAGGCAGAATACCAGAATTTCTTCCTCCAGAGGCTCCTCCAGCTCCACTTACAGATGCTACCATCGAGGATAGAGAATTCATTTCGGGAAAATACAAATTTTTAAGATATCCGTTTGAATTAGATTCAAACTTAAAATTTCACTGGATGAAAATTCAGACTCTGGAACATGAACCTCAAAAGTTCAGTGAAATTCCTAGTTTATCAGAAGTTATAGGAAGTGACGAAGCGGCAAGAACAAGATTATCTACAGAAAATAGATATCTAAGTAAAGATTATGATGATTTTAGAGTAAAATATAAAGCATTAAATACAATTCTTCTTCCAATGCATCCCAGCATATCGGAAACCAATTCAGTTGATTGGGGAGGTGATAGTTTAAACAGTATTCAAGTTGGTGCAGCTGGTTTAGCAAGTAACTTAATTCAAGACCTGGCAGCTGGTAGACTTACAGAAGCAGCTAGTAATTTTGGAGATGAAGTTAGGAAAACTGCCCTTAATACTGCTCAAAATGATAGTATCAGAGCCGCACTTTTGTCATACTTCTCTGGTCAAGCGGTTGGAGCAAACTTATTCGGAAGAACGACAGGAGCTGTAATTAATCCAAATCTTGAAGTGGTTTTTAATGGACCTCGGATAAGATCATTTAATTACAATTTTAGATTTACACCAAGAGATTCTAGAGAAAGTGAAGAAGTTCATAACATCATATCTACATTTAGAAAAAATATGTCGGTTCAACAAGCAAAAACCGCATTATTTTTGAAAGCGCCAAATGTTTTTAAGATAACATATATGGTGCAGTCAGAGTATAGAGAATCTGGTGATGCAGCTCCAATAACAAGACTTGAAGAACTTAGTCCTACTCAAAATCCATGGTTAACGAAAATAAAAGTCTGTGCATTGACAGATATGAACGTTGATTATACACCAGATGGATCGTATTCAACTTTTTGGGATGATTCTCCGACGGCTGTTGGACTCACTTTGTCATTTACAGAACTTGAACCCGTCTTTGCAAATGAATATGAATTTATGGAGACCGGACTTAACACTGTTCCATCTTATTAAGACTAACTAAAATGGCTAAAAAAACTTATTTCCGAAAACTACCAAATTTTGAATATCAAAGTCTACAGAATGACAGAAAACTCATTCAAGATTTTGATGTTGTAAAGAATATTTTTAAAAAGGGAAGAATTCGTCCTGATATTTTTAATAATATCAACTTTTTTAATAAGTATATAATTACAGCAAATAAAAGACCAGATCAAGTTGCATATGAAATATATGAGGATGCTGATCTTGATTGGGTTGTCCTCATGGCAAATAATATCGTAAATGTACAAAATGAATGGCCATTATCAGAAGAATCTTACAATGAGTATCTTTTGGATAAGTATGGATCTTATCAAAATCTCTACAATATTCATCACTATGAAACGAGAGAAGTTAGAGATTCTCAAAATAGAATCATTGTGCAGGGTGGATTAAAAGTTCAATCTCCATATCCAGTCACATTTTATGATGATAAAACAGATAGAGAAGTATCAATTAATGATATTGCTATTGCAGTTACAAATAATGATTTTGAACAGAGAGTACAAAATGATAAATCTAGAATTTATGTCTTAAAACCAGATTATCTCCAATTGGTTTTAAATGACATGGAACTTATCATGATGTATAAAAAAGGATCGAGTGATTATGTCACCCGATCCCTCAAAAAGACTCAACCTATTCGTTTATATCAAGACTAAGTAGGGATGAACCCTACAGAGTCAATTTTTTGCCGGAAAAATTTCCGAGCATTTTTGGAATCAAAAGCTGATTTTGGTCAGGAATCAGCAAGCGCTTGGAAGTAAGACAGAGTATCATCTTCTTCATCTGATGCAGGCTTTGCGGAAGCAATTGCGTCCTCTTCCCGACCAGTAAACGAAGGAGTGAACGAACGACCAGTGCGTTCAGCTTCAAACCCAGCTTCTTCATCAACGACTTCAGGATCTTGGGAACGAGAAGAACTAACGTTACCCAAAACGTAGTCAAGACGCTTCTTCATTCCATCATAATCTTTGAACTCATCACGTTTGACGATATCGGAAAGAGAATACTCTTTCTTCCAGAGAGCTTCAAGAGCATCATCATCTCCATCAAGAAGTTCAGAAGGACGATCAAATTCAGAACTATCATAGTTCCAATAACCAGCAACTTTCTTGATCTTCAGTTTGAAGTTGGCACCTTGCCAGAAATCAAAAGGATTGATGGGTTCTTCATCATCAAATTCTGGTTGCATTGCTTCGGTAAGTTTATCAAAGATCTTCTTACCAAACTTATAAAGGAAAACTTTACCTTCGTTGTCAGGATTCGCAGAATCGCGGACAACATAGATGTTTGCATAATAAGAAAGTTTACGCTTCTGTTTACGAGCAGTTTCTTTGTCCGAATCAGAACCAGAGTTCCACAGACGACCGTTGTGTTCACAAACAGGACACTTATCTCCCAGAGTGGTGAGACAATTATCAATCAACCAGCCACCGGGACCTTGGAAAGCATGAGTGTACATCTTTGCCCAGGGAAGGTCTTCCCCTTCAGGTGCAGGCAGAAAACGAATAACAGCATATCCGTTCCCAGACTTATCAACTTCTGGTTTCCAGAGGCGATCATCGCCACCAGAGGTCTGAGACATCTTCTCGACTTCTTTGACCAACTTGGAAGTCAAAGCACCGAGATTAGACTGTTTTTTGAGATTTGAAAAAGACATAATTGGATACGGCTCGATAATTGGATACGGCTTTTGCGTACCTCAGTAGTATAAACGATAGGAAGATGGATGTCAATCCATCCCGACTACATCATTTTCTTCAGTGAACAGAGTTGTTTCTCCATTGTTTGAAGAATCTGACGAAGGTCGGTATCCTTAGGATATCCCATTTCAATGGAACTGTCAAGGATTCTCTGAAGCATACTTTTTGCTTCTGGATCATCCGATAAAGAAAGACGAGTGTATAGTATTCGTTGTTTACTAATAAGTTGTTCTAAGAGTTCTATGTGATCAATCTTATCTTCCTTTTCCATGGTAAAAAATGTGAACATATTTTCAAAAACTTGTTCTTGAAGATTTGCAATTTCTTGCATTTCTTCTTGAACAATATCGGAAGAGAAGAAACTCATAACACAAGATCTTTTAAAACTTTTTTGTACTGAGATACGTTAATATTTAGGAAGGGGTTATACTTTTTCATTTTCAAACTTACGGATGTCCACACCGGATCATCCAATCTTTTATCAAAATTTTTCTTAAATCCTAGAATTTTATCCAGAATAATCATTGTCTCCACAGAGACTTGTTTCTTGATATACATTTTCAACAACAATGGATGTCTTCCGCCTTTAATTTCAAAGATTTTATCGAAACTACTCTGAGAAAGCAGATCAGAAATTTCTGATCTAAAAATATAACTCATTGATTGAGTTACTTTTTTCCATTGTTGATATCGTGTCTCACCCTCTTTGATGATTTCTCCAATCCATAGACTTTGTGGATCATCACAAAGAGTAAAGTTTGCAATAAAGAAATCTACAACTTCTTCATCATTAAACTTACGGGACATTTTTTCAAAAAAATATCTATCCTTTCTTTTGTTGTAAGAAGAGATAGATGCTCGGGTTTTACCCCCATATTTTTGGTAATCAAAACTATCGCGAGTGAAGTGTTGTTTCATCGCAACATATTTTACATAACAATCAAAAGGCATCACGTCAGATAGGAAGTTTGGCTCGACTTGATTTTTTAAGATAATTCAAATGAATTGCATCACATTTGATTTTTTCTTTCAGTGGTTTTGAGATTAGTTTAGTTACTAACTCAACGTCAATATTATTTTGATCGCAAAAATATACGATAGCATCAATATAATTCATGTCACTATTCACTAGAACAATTTTCTCAATCTGTTCTGCGAATCTTACTGGACAATAAAATTTTTCTTCCAATGCTTCTTTAAGTTCCTTTTCCATATACTTCGAGTTGGTGTTGTACAAAAGTTCTAATATATTTGGAGAGGAGCTTAATGTATTTGGACTTATCATATTCTTCATAGACAACACATTCTCCATTTTCACAGGACATAATGATTACAAATTTCTTTACTATTATACCAGTCATTTCATACAACATGCAAGCATATGCTGCACACTGTACAAAATAGTGTTCAATCCACTCCCTTGGTTTTGGTTTCTTACTGGTCTTAAAGTCAATGACTGCAAGTTCTCCGTCGTACTCAGCAATGCAGTCTACAGTTCCAGCAACTCCCAATTCTTTACTGAACAAAGATTGTTCAATAGCGTGAATATTATTTATCTTGTTCAGATTTGGTTTAGATTGTTGAAATAGAAAGAATGATAATGGTTGAACATCAGAGAGTGTCTCTTTATTATTCAGATAGTCTTCAACAAGTGTGTGCATATCAGTACCACGACTTGTTGCTTTCTTTGTGATTCTATTTGCTTCTTCTTCACCAACTTTTTTTCTCCACTTAGAAAAAATGTCGCGATTATAAAAACTAATTACCGAAGTAATAGAAACTAATTTTAAAAGACTTTGATTATCAGTGTCAGGTACTTTATAGAACCTGACGTTATCAATCGTTTCTCTCTCAAGTTTCTCATAGTGAATGGAAACGTGTTCAAACATCAAATACCCAACTCCATTTTAGCAAGAATATACTCTTTTACAATTCCAGATCGAACAATATCATCAGTTTGAAACTCAATAATTGATATCGACTCCATGATTTTAAGAATATTCATGAAGTCAACAATCCCATTTCGATCATTGGTTTTTGTAAGGTCAGATTGAGTAGCATCTCCACAAAAGACAACGCGACTGTTTTCACCAACCCTAGTCATTATACTATCAAGTTCATGGAAATTCAAGTTTTGAAATTCATCAACGATAATAATTGCATTGTCAAGAGTTGTTCCACGAAGAAATGACGTGCTCCAAAACTTAATCGTTTCTTGTGACTTTAAATTACCATAAAGCATCTCAAAGTCAGCATCAGAAGGCATCTGGAACATGAACTTCACCATATTCTTATATGGAATTTGGTAAAGTGCAGATTTATCTTCATGGTCACCAGGAAGGAATCCAATTTCTCTCGTTGATACAAGAGATCTCACAACATAAATCTTCTCATAAGGAGTATACTCAGACATTACATCTTTTAATGCATTATATAATGCAATGAATGTCTTTCCTGTACCAGCACAACCATAGGCGATGAGATGTTTACCATCTTCATATTCATCAAAAAACTTTTTTTGATTATCGGTAAGTGGTTCAATATCAAGAAGATAATTTGAATCCAATGGTTTTGATTTTTTGGACTGCTTTACAGTAAGTCCAACACCAATGGGTTGGACATCGTTGTTTCTTTTTTTACGAGCCATCAATAATAAGTCCTATTTTTTCTAACATTGGATCCAGGTTGGCGACTAGCTCTATCAAGGATTTCGTTCCATCCGTTTGAGTTAGCTTCCCCCTTCATGTTGGCGTCACCAACTTCTCCAGATCCACAAACTCCAGCAGACCAATCTTTATCCCAATCAGAATTTTCTTCTCTCCACTGAGAATACTCTTTCATGGTCATGTGGAGCTCTTTCTTTTCTTTAGTTTCTTTATGAATAACAGGATATGTGGGCATTTGTCACCTTCAAATGTAAATATATTTATTAGTTCCAACCAAGTGCTTCTGCAACAGTGGGGAACTGGCCAGCAAAAATACACTGACACTCTTTAGCAATATCCATGTGTTCTTTCTGAGTTCCATTAGCAGACCTCAGATCAATATAATGAATCCATGATCTTACAGAACCGGTCATGTAAATTTTTGTAGGCGTTGCCAGAGGAAGTACAAAACGAGCACACTCTTTTGCAATCGACGCATCAAGCATTTCTTGATAAAGTTTCATTCCTTCTTCAAAGTGCTTTTGCATTTTGATCTGGAATTCTTGACGGACAAACGGGTCAATATCATCAATAGAATTCTGACGATTCTTGGTGTCTTGGCGGCGTAGTTCAGGTAGAGGGATCTTCTCCGCGAGTAGGGAAGAATCAGCATAGCGTTGTGAAAATTCTTGATATGTGAACGAACGGTGCCGGAGCACTTGAGCTGCTATGCCTCTGGTAGTATTGATCTCCAGAGTCATGTATGCCTGCTCAAAAATAGACCAGTGCTGATGCTTAACACAATACTTAAGCAGACCAGAAAACTTTTCATTCTCTTGGTTTGCTGGGTTGCTCACACGGGCACAATACGCCATGTGTTTTTCAGCGTCAGGTGTGACACTAATCAGTTTAATCGGGGTATCCGTCATCGTCATTAAAAACTTCGTCGTAATCAGTTATGTAATAATTAGCAGGATCATCAAAG
>NZAU01000174.1 GCA_002686215.1 Candidatus Woesearchaeota archaeon | reverse complement strand
TAAGGGAACCAGTAACTTATCTTTCTGACTGGATTAAAGAAGGCACTAAGATTGCTGCTGGTATCGTATACTTTGATAAGTCATATCTTGATAAGGCTAAGAAGTTGATTGAGATTATCAACTCACTACCAAAGACATGGTATGCTGATCAGGTGGCATTAAACAAACTCCTCACAGAACACATCAATTACGAAGATGTATTTGTATTCAATGGTAATTTTATGGATTGGAACTTTTTAGAGGGAACAGTTATATGGACAGGAAAGGGTAAAAGCAAGTATGATAACCCTAGGTATGTTGCTATGAAAAAGAAGATGGCATTATGATAAGAAGTGTTCGTGTATGGTTATGGGGTATAGTTGCTGAATTAGAGCATCAATTATATCCTTGGATTAATGAGTCTCCTCCCAATTGGGCTGTGGAGAGATACAATCTCGATCATGGCATTAAAGATGAATTTGAAGACCATATGTATTATGATTGGTTACGTAGCCAAGAACAAAAAATTCAAAAAATTGAACAGAACATCATTTTTATTACGAAAGAATTGGAAGAACTAAAGAAATGAAATTATTTGCAGGACCTTGTTCACTTGAATCCAAAGAACTTTGTTTTGAGGTAGCAAGAACCATTAGAGATAATCTACCTACAGGTATTGATTATTACTTTAAAACTTCCTTTGCCAAGGAAAACAGATCTAGTTCTACAAGTTTTATGGGACATGGACTTGATTATGCAAAAGATGTTTTTACATATCTAAGAGCTGATGGATTTAAGATCATCACAGATGTTCATGAGACTTGGCAAGTAGAAGAGATTGCTCCATATGTGGATGCATTACAAATACCAGCATTCCTGTGTAGACAAACACCACTCTTACGTGCTGCTGCTGAAACTGGACTGCTGGTAAATGTAAAGAAGGGTCAGTTCCTTGCTCCTAATGATACTAAGAACATTGCTGACAAGTTAAAAGATTTTGGATGTTCTGACTTTTATCTCTGTGAAAGAGGAACATCATTTGGATACAATAATCTTGTTGTTGACTTTCGGTCTATACCGATTATGAAGCAGTATGGAAAAGTGTGTTTTGATGCTACACACTCTACACAACTTCCTGGAGGATGTGGAGATACAACTGGTGGAGAGAGGCAGTATGTTGAACCTCTTGCCACCAGTGCACTACTCTGGGGAGCAGATGCTTTGTTTATGGAAGTTCATCCAAATCCATCAGAAGCATTATCTGATAAGGAATGTCAGATTCCTTTAGATGAGTTCCCCGCAATGATCCGTCGCATACTTAAAGTCGGACAATGTATCAACGGAGAAGATTGAATGCTTCGTTTCATATGTATGAATAGGAATATCATTATCAATAAATCTTAGTTGCTCAAGTCTCTCTACTTCTTCAAGTGGAGAGATTTTTAGTTTGTGATAATTCTCAAGCACCTTTCTCTTGTATCCATAGATTCCCAGATGACCCCAGAAATCATTAGCGTTATATGGGATAGGATTTCTACTGAAATATACTGCTCTACCAGATAGACTACGCACTACCTTACATTTGGATGGATCATTATATTTTTCTGGGTGATGCTTACTCACAGGTGTTACTACATCACAATCAGGATTGTTGGTCATAAAGTATGACATTTCCAGGATTGCTTCTGGTGAAATGAAAGGTTGATCACCCTGAACATTGATAAAGTTATCTTCGGATAGACCCTTTACCATGTTTGCAATTCTATGAGTTCCACTATCAGCATTTCTCTGATCATGAATCACATAAACATTGTTATGAGTTTTACTATTGAAACTTACAGTCTCTGCAATGTGTTGACTGTCTGTAATCACATAAGTTTTTAAACCTGTCTTTACACATTGATTGACAACTCTTTGAACAATAGAAATTCCTTTAATCGTTCTGAGAGCTTTATATGGCAGTCTGGCACTATCAAGTCTGACTGGTATAACTAGTGCATTCTTCATGATATTTTTTCCAAGTGTTTTCGTAATCTGATTTGTTATATGAACCTATTCCGTCGTGGAACCAAGGTCCTCCTAGTGTGAAATGAATGTTTGATACGTCTTCTTTATATTCGTATTCATCTGCCAACCAATTCCAAGTCTTTGGAAGTTCTCCAACATTTGATGCCCATTTAAACTGATGCAAGTCTAATCCATGTGCAGTGTTCACATAATCAAGTGTAAGATTTTGACACTTGCTATTGTTGAACATCATAAGAGAAGACCAGTTCTTCATGGTATATGGTGTTTGTTTTTCCCCGTCAAACTTTCTCTCTGACTTTGGAATGTATTGATGTTTAACAACCATCACATCATATGTATCGTCTTGAAGATTCCATAGTTTTGTGATATCATCTTGAAAGAGCATATCGCAATCCATGAAGATTGACCATCCCTTATATTCGGATAGATATGGTGTCAAAAACCTGGAGGTTGAGAAGTCAGTAGAATCTAACGGTCCTCTTGGTCTAGTTAGAATTCCTTTCAGGTGTTCTCTTTTTATAAGTGATATAGATAATGGAGATGATGAATATTTGTTCAAAGAGTCAATCAACAAAGAAGTTGCTGCTCGTTCTCTCTTGTCATAACCAATAAAAATCTTTATCATTTTAGTGTCAACTTTACCATTAATTATAACTAAAAAAGCATGAAAAATCAATTAGTAGAAATCATTGAAAAATATGACATGAATGGTTTCAAAGGGAGATATGATTCTTCTGGAAGGCATCTTGGTGGATGGGGTACTGATAAGAATGATTGGCACGGATATTGTGATTACTATGTAGAGGCACTTACAGAATTTAAGGATAAGGAAGTATCTTTGTTGGAACTTGGGACCAACTATGGTTGCTCTGCTATTTTGTGGCACGACTTTCTTCCGAAATCCAAAATGCTTCTCCTTGATATTCAGGAGACTATGAACCCAAAGTGTTGGGACATTATGGATAATGATAGATTCACATATGCTAACTGTGATGCATATGATGAAGAGACACCATCGGAAGTTGAGAACTTGTTCCCTGATGGATTTGATATTATCTTTGATGATGGTCCACACACTGTGAAGTCTCAGAAAGAATGTATTGAGTATTATCTTCCAATGTTGAATAACAATGGAACCATGTTTATTGAAGATGTTCAGAGTGTTGACGACTTTGATGAGTTGCAACAATCTTTTGATGAAACAAAGGAAACTCTTGAGGGTAACTATTCATGCGAAAGAGTTGACCTGAGACATGTTAAGGATAGGTATGATGATCTGATTTTTGTTATCAAAAGAGTTGATGAATGAAAAAAGTAATATTATGCACAATGACGAGGAATCATCTTAGGTTTTTGATTCCTATGATCAAAACTTTATGTGATGGAGAGCATGAAGTTTTACTGTATACAAATTTTGGTGAGATAGTTAACGACACTCTTTCATATAAGATTAATGAGTTTTCTGAAAAGTATGAGAACTTCTATGTCTTAGATTTGAGTGATGAGAAAAGATTGATAGAATATTCCATTGATGCCAATTCAATGCTGGTTACTTCTGGTACAAGTAATGTTTATCACAGTATTGATTACAATCTTTGCAAAAAAGTTAAGTGTAAGACTTTTGCAATACAGCATGGAATATCTCAGGAGGGAATAACTAGGTTATCAAAGTATCACTTCAGTGCCGATCACGTTCTTCTTTGGATTAAGAAGGAGAATCTACTTGAAGATGTAACTACTCCGATAGAAAAGTTTATTTCTGTTGGTGTTCCCAATCACTTCTATCGTCAGGCAGACAGAGTAGAAGGTAGCAAAGTATTTCTTTTCACAAATGGGTTTGATAAACCAAACTCTGAAGATATAAAACTGGAAACTCACGGCGGAGAATGGTCTGGTATCTACACAACAAAATGGAAAGAGGAAACTTGGAAGAAGATAGAAGAATTATCTGAAGGAACTTGTTATTACGTTAGGCATCCAACTACTATTGGTGGAAGATTGCATCCTACACTGGAAAGAATTCTTACAAAAGAAAGCAAGATATTGGTAGATAATGTTTGGTTATCTCAAAATAACCTGAATAGATCTGATTTATATTCTCTTGGGTCTAAGTATTACGTGACTTATCCATCCAGTTGTTGGGTTGATTGTTTATTAAATGGTGTTGACTATGAAGTCTTTGTAGATTATAATACTAACGTAGATATATTACTTGAAGACTCCCTAGAGGGGTATGATAAAACAACTGAAATCTGTAACTTGCTATTAAAATGAAACAAGGAAAAGTCTGGGGTATGACTGAACTAATCTGTGCAAATCATGCACTGGAATTTCATCGTATCGATTTTAAGAAAGGTGGTGTGTGTTCTAAGCACAGGCACAAGTTCAAGTGGAATGGATTTTATGTTGTCTCTGGCAAACTTTTGATTCGTAACTGGAGGCACTGTCAGGATCTTGTTGATGAAACTATCCTTGGTCCTGGAGAATATAATGCAGTTGAACCTGGATACTATCATCAGTTTGAGGCATTGGAAGATGGTCTAGCCTTTGAGATTTATTGGGCAGAGTTTAATCATAATGATATTGAGAGGGAATACTCTGGGTTTGATAGAAATGTAAGACCTGATGGACGTACCTCAAATGACTGATACATACACATATGTGATTGACATTGACGGCACCATCTGTAATACCACTGGGATGGATTATGAAAACTCTATTCCAATCCCAGAAAGAATTGAGCAGATCAATATATTGTATAATCTAGGTCATAAGATTATTTTTCTGACTGCTCGTGGTATGGGACGAAATGGTAATTCTTATGAATTGGCAACAAATCAATTCTTTGATCTTACTAGTTCTCAACTGAAAAAGTGGGGATGTAAGTATCATGAGTTGCACTTATCAAAACCTGCCGGTGATTTTTACATTGATGATAAAGCAGTAAAAGACTCTGATTTTTTTGATCAACTATGACAGTAGCATTTAATTATCTTGGTAAACTGGGACAACTTGGAAATCAGATGTTTCAGTTTGCTGCAACTCTAGGTGTTGCACGATATACGGGAGTTACATATTCAATTCCAAACCATGATGAAGTTCTTATTGATGAATTTAATAATAGGTTGAGAATTGAACTGTTTGATTGTTTTGATATCAAACCAGAAAACACTGGTATTCTCAAGACAGATTATGTTGTTGCGGAGAAAGGATTTGAATTTGATGCTTCGGTTCTTAGTAGCAGTAGAGAAGTTGATTATACTTTATACGGATTTTTTCAGACAGAAAAGTATTTTAAACACTGTGCAAGAGAACTGAGAGAACAATTTACATTCAAGAAACGGATTGTTGATGAGTGTGAGGAAATTGTTGAGAGCTGCTTTAATGATCCAATTGGTCTTCATATTCGTAGAGGAGATTTTTTAATCAACTCTGATAATCACTACAATCTGGGTCTTGATTATTATGAAAATGCACTGAAGAAGTTTGATGCTAATAGACAAGTAGCTATTTTCAGTGATGACCCTGATTGGTGTATGGAACAATCACTGTTTGCTGATGACAGATTCATTGTTTCTCAAGCAGCAGGTCCATATCATGATCTATACATGATGACTCAGTGTAGTGATTTTATTATTGCCAACTCTTCTTTCTCTTGGTGGGGAGCATGGTTAGCAAATAAAGGAAAAGTCATTGCCCCTAAAAAATGGTTTGGAAAAAACAACGCACACTTAAATACAAAAGATCTATATTGTAAAGCATGGGAGGTGATTTGATGGAAAAAAATAAATCTGCTCATAAACTGAAAGGTCTTCCTCCAGTATATTATTTGAATCTGGATGAACAACCAGAGAGAAAAGAGTATATGGAGAACCAGTTTGAGTATTGGGGTATTGAAAATTATACTCGTGTGTCTGCTTATGATGGTAGAGATGGCAGAGATCTTGGTGATATCTTAAAGGGTAAGTATCCTGATGGCATGTCTTCTAGTGAAGTGGGATGCACAACCTCTCATCTTAAATTGATGAAAGAGTTTTTGGAAACTTCTGATGCACCATGTGCATTAGTTATGGAAGATGATTGTGATATTTCTACGGTATCTTATTGGGATTTTACCTGGAAAGATTTTTATTCAAAAGTTCCATATGACTACGATGTAGTTCAACTGGCAATTATCAACCCAGCATCAATTCATATGAAGATGCACAAGAGATTTATTAATGATTTTTCTACGGCGTGTTATATGATCACTCGTCGGCACTGTCAGAAGTTGATGGATCTTCATGTTCGTGGTGAAAAGTATAAGATTGATAATGGAGTCAAACCTAGAGCAGTTGCTGATGATTTGATTTATAATTCTGGGAATACTTTTGCTATTCCTTTGTTCTTGTTTAAGATTGATATGGGTTCTTCTATTCATGATGATCATGTTGATGTGTTTCACAAGTCCAGTCATGATGGTCTATGGCAGTTCTGGAAGAATCCATCCACAGACTTGAAATGGAATGAGATTTTTGAGTATGATCCGTATTTTTGCAGACTTCCGCCAGGATTTGAGAACAAGTGAGCTTGACAAGACTGTTACATTACTATATAATTATGTAACAGTTCTTTACACAAGACAATGACCGTAACAACAAATGAGTATGGGCAACAGAATATGTTTGCC
>NZAU01000173.1 GCA_002686215.1 Candidatus Woesearchaeota archaeon | reverse complement strand
TATCGACCATTACATTGACCTGCTGCTTCTCTAAACTTATCAGCAAATTCTACCATATTATTAACTACTTTAGGATCTCGCACCTTGATAAAGTGATGTCCTTTAGCATAGTGAGTAAAGTTTTCAGTTTTAACTCTACCACTAGGTCCACAACCATACTCACCAACAAATACATCTGCTTCATCTCTTCTCTCATAAGGAAGAAACTCAAAGTCAGGATGTTCTCTCATCATAGGAATCTCACCAACCCCTATTGCAAATCTCGAAGTATTTTTTACTTTCCAGTATTGTTTTACGGCACTAATACCACCAGGAAACGTAGAAGGGTCGAGATCTTCATCAACATCACAATGAAGATGTCCTACAATCTTATTCAAAGAAGAAGGTTTTCGCACTGAAGTAGGAAGAACAGCACGAATATCATCAGTATGTTCTGACAATTTATTAAGAAATTTAATCGCGAGATTTCCACCCACACCATATGGTGGATTGATAATAGCTAAGCTAAATCTCATAACTTCTCTTCAACCTTAACAAAGGCACTCTAGCAAGGGTAGAGCACCTTGTCAAGCCCTATCAGTGGAGATTGGTAAAGGTTCCGCTTGCTTTTACCATAAGTTTGTTAGTTCCAGTATTATAAACAACTGCACCGTCTGGAATATCAGAATCATTTTGTAATGTAGTCACGTTTGCATTAGTAACTTGTGGGAAAGCAATAGATTCAATCGTTCCACTCATGGTTACATGAATGATTCTCTTGAAGGAAGTTGCATTATTTGTTGAGGAAACACCAACCTTGACACAATCCAACTGTCTATCGTAGAATATTCCTCCAGGAACTTGTCTTCCACTACCAGATGCGTCAACATTATTATCAATCGTTGCATCAGATGGACTGTTAATTAGATTGTTCAATGCCGTTGTTGACATTGATGGTAGAATTAGAGGACTAGATGAACCACCAAGGTCTAAGCAAGATCTAGGAACATGAGTGTTAATACCAACATTATATTGGTAAGTATGATCTTCACTGATTTGTGTCTGAACGTATTTGAGAGTATCAACAGCATCATTATGGAGACCAGAAATAAAGATAGTAGATCCACCAGTATCACCAAGAACTGATACATTACCTCTAAAGTGAGAACCACCGTAGGCAATTTCACGTTGATTACCTATACTTGCTCTATCATCTGTTGGGATTGAAGTTGTTCCAACTGCAAGAGATCCATCTTGATCATCAAAAATTGTTAAACTTTTTTCAATAAAGGCATTACCCTGAACTTGTAATGTTGAATTACCATAATCTGATGTAAATGGTGCTCTAGATTCAGTTCCAATATTTGCTCCAGTAACAAATGTTCCAATACCAGTCGTAACTTTGAAGTCGGTTACTGTTGCAACACCAATAGTTACATCAGCAAAGGTGCTAATTCCAGTGGAATTGATATTACCATCAATGTTTGAAGCAAGTGTTGTTGTTCCACCACCAAAAGTAACCTGGTTTGCACCTTGTCCTGCCGTTATAGTTCCTTCTACAACAATGTTTCCAGTTGCTGCAACGTTTCCAGTAACATCTAATGCTTGTGCTGGGGTTGCTTTATTGATGCCAACAAGACCATCATGAGATGCTACAAAGATATTACTTCCACCATGAGAAATTGTAAAATCACTTGTTGTATTGATTCCAGAACCACCAGAAAGTATTACACTAACATCACCACTAGCATCTTTATTTGTAAGTGTTAGATCTGTTCCGTTATAGGCAATAGTTGCTGTATCATCCGTTGCACCAGTAAGATCTCTAGAAAGTGTAATGCTTGATGTAGCATTTTCTGAGATCAATCTCAATTCATTATCAGTGTATTTTACAACTTGAATTGAAGATGTTGGTGCGGAAGTTCCAATTCCGATGTTTTGTGAGGGACCTAAAAGTGCAGCACCTGTTCCGCCAGCACCGACAAATATATTACCAGATACCGTAGAATCTCCAGTTATTACAAGTTTGTCATTGACATTTGTAATTCCTGTGGCAGAATCTAAAGTAAGATCTCCAGTTCTAGTATCTAAAGTATTTCCAGAATTACCAAGTCGTAGTTCATCAACATGAACTTGAGCAAATGCTGCTGTTGCCGAACCAAGATCTCTGGTCTTATCACCATCAGGAAGAATATCTCCACCAACAGTAACAATACCAACAGGTTCGAGATTTGTAATTCTTACATTACCACCTGGTGCCTTAAGTTCTAGATTTCCAGTTGTAGCGGTGATCTCTTGGTCGGATCCAACGCCAACAGTAATATTGTCAACATGCAACTCACTATATCTTAGTGATGATGTTCCGAGAGGAACAGTTTGATCTGCTGTTGGATTTAATGCCGTTGAAACATTCTCGGTGCCAACATTTATGGTAGTTGAATTTAATGTTGGTGCTGTTGTAACTCCAGTTACATTGAAGTCATCTTCAACAATAACAGTTCCTTGAGCAGAGTCCAATTTCAGTGACTGACCATTTCTGGTTGAAATCTTCTCAGAACTAGCAACACCTATAGTAACCTCAGAAATAAATGCATCACTAAATGCTGCACCATCAGTTCCTAGACCACTGTTTTTATCCGATGATACGATTACATCTGCGGATAAAGTTAAATTACCTGTGAGTGCTGTTGCTCCACTTACAGATAGATTATCATCAACAGTTGTTGTTCCACCTGCAGAATCGATTGTGAGATTACCTGAGGTAGTATCAATCTCATTACCATCAATTCTTACGTTATCTACAGTTGCACTACCATTAACGTCGAGAACACCATCGATAGTAGCATCATCGAGAGTTGTATTACCATCAACATCAATAGTTCCAGTAACTGCTAAGTTATCATCAACAGTTGTTGTTCCACCAGCAGAGTCAATGGTCAGATTTCCTGATGCGGTATCAATCTCATTGTTATCGGTTACACCAATCTGAATATTATCAATGGTTGCACCACCGTTTGCATCAACAGCACCAGTGAATGTTGTTACACCAGAGACTACAACGTTAGTAAGATTAGACTCAGTTACGTTAAATGTGCTAACAGTCGCAACACCAATGGTTGCTTCAGTAGCAGAAATAGTTGTTAGTGTCGAAACACCAAGAATTGTTGCATTTTCAGAAACTTTTAGATCACCAATTACTGTTGCACCAATACCAAGAGTTTCAAATCTCTTTACATTGTCATAGTAAAGTTCTACTGCACCATCAGTAATAAATTTTGCAAGATCTTCAGATTCATTCTTTGTAAAAACAATGGCAGAACCATTGGTATCAACATTAAGATTACCTGTGCCAACATCTTTGATAAAACTGGTGGTTCCATTATGGAAAAGTCTTAAATCACCATCAGTTTCATTTCCAACTCTTAGAGTAATATTATCTCCAAATACGAGATCTGATCCGAATTCTACTGCACCAGTAAATGATGTAACACCAAGTGTAGAAACACCAGATACATTCAGAGCAGAAACCGTAGCATCTCCAGATACTAGAGTTCCAGTAACAGTAAGAGCACCACCAACTGTAGTATTATTAGTTACAGCAAGAGATCCAGAGGATAATGTCGTAACACCAAGAGTTCCAGCAGTTGCTACACCAACTACTAGATTTGTTGTATTTACTTCTGTTAAACCTGAGAATATTAATGGTAGTCTTGCTGCATCTAATGTGCCTTCGCTAATATTATTTGCACTAATTGCAGTGATACCTGCACCAGATCCAACAAAAGATCCTGCAGTTACAATACCAGATAGTCTAATATGACCAGCAGAGTTGATACCAACTCCATTACCGCCGTTATTTACATCTGCACCAATTTGTAAGGAATGGACTGGATTTGTGGTGCCCACACCAACAGGACCAACATTGTAGATACTGGTATATCCAAGACCAGGATCCACATCAACCCATTGTGATGTTGGAAGATTCGCTAATTGTGATGCATCTCCTCTAAAGAAAGTTGCACTAATAATACCAGTCTGTGGGGATATTGTAATTCCAGTTCCAATACGTAATTCATCCGTAAAGGTTGAAATACCACTAACAAACAAGTTAGTGGTGGTAACAATACCTGTTACATCAACAGTTCCGCGAACATCTAAGTCTGATCGCGGAATTGTTGTCCCAATACCAACCAGATTGCCCCTGACGATCAGATCATCAACATCAACCTGAACGCCATTACGAAAGTTAAATGACTTATTATAATTGGGCATTTCCCTACTTTTTTAGTTATTTATCTGATAATTTATCCTCAAGGTCTTCAACTTTCGCATTTAGTTCCTTGATTGCCTCGATTAGCAGAGGAACTAGTTTTTCATACTGCACGGTGATGTAATCATTATTGATTGGTGCTGGGCGAACTGCTTCTGGGAGAACTTTTTCAACTTCTTGTGCAGAAACACCAACGTAATCAATTTCAGTATTAAATCCAAGTTCACCAGCAACTTCATTAAAGTTATATGTGAAACCACTAAGAGAATTAACTTTATCTAAAGCACCAGTAAGTCCAATTCTATTGGTTTTTAATCTATCATCAGAGGCAAATGCAGTAACGTCACCATTAACTTCAAGGTTATTCGAACTTGGGTTATACTTCAAACCACCATCAGTGAATAATGTCTCTGCTGTGGCACTACTATTGTTACTATCAACAAAGGTTATGTAGTGAGTTGCATTAGTGCCAGTGTTTTGAGTTTTAACTTCAGATGCACCGCCAACTAAATTTCCACGGAAGTTATGAGCATAAATGTTTGCATGTTTGGTCGAATCAGTTCCAATATCATACTGGTTATCCTGATCAACAGCAAATGCTCGTCCTGTAATGGTGCCGTTCATGTCCAGCGAACCATTAATCGTGGTATTATCTAATGAAGTTGCACCATCAACGTCAAGATCACCATTGGCATCAATGTTACTGGAGAACGTGGCAGTCTCTGAAACATTGAGAACATCTAAATCTGTCTGTCCATCAACGTCCAGGTTACCAGTAACATCTAGGTTGTGATTCATAACAACGTTGCCGTTGAATGCATGAGAATCAGTCGCCTGATTACCAATGGTAGTATTACCATTGACATCTAGTGTTCCTGTGATATCAACATCATCATTTAGATTGATGTGACCTGTTCCATTTCCAGTGATATTAACATCACCATCAGTATTGATTGCAGAAATTGTATTACCATCAATTCTGATATTGTCAATATCTGCACGACCACTGGTAACAGTTACAACACCGACAATACTAGTATTATCTAAGTTAGTGTGTCTATCAACAGAAAGATCGTGTGCAATGGTTGCACTTTGATCAACATCTAATGTGTCGATATGAGCAGTTCCATCAAGGAATAGATTTCTCCATTCAAGTGAAGATGCTCCTAAATCTCTTACTCCATCAGTGGAAGGAATTAAGTGACTATCAAATCTACCTGTAGCGGTAATAGTGTCAGTATTTGCGTCACCAAGATTTACATTACCATGCACATCTAATCCACCTTCAATATCAACATCATCATTGATATCAATCTGCCCAGCAGCAGAATTAAGGATTAAATTGCCCGTAGATGTGTCAATGGTATTATCATCAGTAATAGCAATTTGAATATTGCCAAAGTTACCACCACCAGCAGTAATGGTATTATTTCCATTGTTAATATTATTATTAACAGTGAGAGTTCCATTAACGATAACAGTATCACTAGTTGCATCATCACCTAATGTGCTGCTACCTTTAACGTTCAGATCACCACCAACTGTTAGGTTCTTGGCAATACCTACACCACCATCAAACTGAGCAGCACCTGTATCTACGTTGCCAAGTGTATTCTGAGTTGTATCGGCAAAGAAAACATTGCCTCCACCAGCATCAATTGTCAGATCACCTGAAGTTGTGGAAACAGTATTACCGTCAATTCTTACATTATCAATATCTGCTCTGCCGTTAATATCAACAATATTAGCAAAGGTAGAGATACCAGATGCACTAGTAACATTTAAGTTACGTTCTAGTGTCGTATCACCCTCAACCTTAAAGTGGTCATCAACGATAACAAATCCATCATCTGCTGTAGTTCCGAGGAGAAGATCACCAGTGATACCACGGATTGTTCTGTCTTCAACTTCTGTTCCACCAGCAACACCTTCGGTTGCAATACCAATACCACCGATCCATGCACCAGACCACTCGTTATCATCACGTCCCAAGAACGCTTCTTCACTACCTCTAGAGAATAATCCAGTATTGATCTGAACTCCACCATTAAAGGTCGAGATACCAGCAACATTAAGATCACCGCAGATGTTTACATTCTTAGCAACACCAATACCACCAAGAGTTCTGATAGCACCAGTTGTGCAAGAATCTGATTGAGTCTCATTCTTTGAGATAATTTCACCACCAATGATTAAGTTATCTTCTAATTTAAGTTCCTCATTGAAGATAACCTTACCATTGAATGTAACAGGACCATCAAACTGTGAAAGAATTTGATTGGATGATCCACCTTCAACCAGAATTCTTTCCTTAACAATAACTTCGTCGAATACGACAGAAAGTCTGGAAGGATCCTGACCAGCAATGGTTGGGATTGGAATATCGAATGTTTGTTGCTTACCAGAGGATGCAGAATACTTGGTATTACCGATGAAGAAGTCTCCATCACTGTTCATACCAGTATAAACAACCTGACCACCAGATTTTTCTTGTGCCTGTGCTAAGAAATCTTCTCTCTCAGATAGAGTTCTTACCTGAACCTGTGGTAAACCAGTTGAGTAGTTACCAGGTCCATAACCAAGATATTCAAAGGTATGACCAGAAGCACGAAGGATTGATGGTCTACGAAGTTCAACAGCAAGTGGTTTAATCTTTCTGATT
>NZAU01000172.1 GCA_002686215.1 Candidatus Woesearchaeota archaeon | reverse complement strand
TCAAAAGCTGCAAAACGTAGAAAGAGCTTTTGTGCGAGGTCAGCGGGGCAAATGAAAAAATTTCCTAAAGCTGCCAAAGATCCAAATTCAAGATTAAGACAAGCTAGACGGAGATGGAAATGCTAGTTTATGTCTTATCTGAATGCTAACATACCACCTATATATTGTAAGGTAAGAAAGGAGTATCTTTATGATCTTAAAAAACATCACGGAGAAAGTGAAGACTGTGTGGTCTTCGGTCTTACATCCATTTCAGGACGTGCGATCTTATTTAACATCATGCTTCCCAACGGTGCATGCTTTTGGCGTTTGCCTATCTCAGCGTTTTTCCAAAAACAGTTTGATAGAGCCGATGTGCCGAATATGCAGACGCACGAGTTGGAATTGTGGAACTGTTTTAGTTATTGGCCTAGTGTTCATCGCTTTGATTGGTTGGCTGGTATAAAAGGAAAATATTTAGGCCTAGATAAAAAATTTTATCATGGAGAATATTTATTCACGATTGATTGG
This sequence comes from Candidatus Woesearchaeota archaeon, assembly GCA_002686215.1. Next base: position 7,303 of record NZAU01000172.1, on the reverse strand, counting down.
GGTCATCCAGATGTTAATATATTGGATGTTGAGCATTCTGAAATACCTCAAGAACATAAGTGTGCGCATATATTGGCTCTTGCTAACGGTAATTATGCAGCTCAGCCTAATAATCGTATTCTTTGGCACGTTAACAGTTATACTACTGATGACAGCTGGCCAGATTACAAAGTTCAGACTACATACTGGGACGCAGAAGATAACAACATGGTTACAGAAGATTCGGACAAAATGTTTTACGAAATGGAAGAAAAAAGAGAAAACACTGAGTCAAATGTTGCAAGAGGGGTTCGAAAAAGAACAAAATGATTGATAAATTTATTTACAAATGTTTCGAGGCACTAGACAAAGTATGTGAATGGATGGATAATTTATTTAAAAAGAAAAAGAAAAAATGAGTAACAAACCACTTAACATCGGAGAAGAGGCACGAGTTCAAATGCCTATGAAGACGGTTGCTAGCCTGATCGTGCTCGTAGCAATGGGCGTGTTCGCATACACGGAGCTGACAGCGAGGTTAGTATCGTTAGAGACATCACGTGAGTTGTTTGAAAATGATTTGTTAAAACGAAGTGAACAAGTCCCCATAGATCAGGAGCAACATTTTTTAATCGAGGATTTGTACAAGTCCGTTGAGAAAATGGAAGAGACTCAAGAAATGAACATGACCAATAAAGTAAATATCGAGTTTTTAAGAGAGCAGCTTGATCAAGCATTGTCTGATATCGAAGAGCTGAAAGATAAAGTTAGAGCAAATGGGAGTCATGAATGACAGAGATGGTGATAGCTTTACTTATGATAATCAATGGAGAGATCAAGGAGGCACGTATCCAAACTTCAATGTCTGAATGTCTCAAGGGGTCACGTGTAGCAAAACGTCAGTTAAAACCAGATAGCAAAGTAAAGTATCAGTGCCTAAAGTCGATGGCTGAATTAGAGTTAAACATAGATGGATCAAAATCAATAAAAAAATTGATTTTGGAATGAAATTTATTCTTAGTTTAATTATTTGCTCACAAGTTGCTGGTGAATGCATGCCACCATACAAATGGCCAAAAACATTTAATACACAATACGATTGTTTAATGTTTGGGTACGAAGAATCTATTGTTAAAATGAAAGAGCTTGGTAGCACAGATGTTAATAAATATGGCATGTTCATAAAGTTTTATTGCACTCCACAACCACCTACAGTATAATAAGTAATGAATTTTAAATTTGATTTATTAAAAGCTATTAAAGAAAAAAAAGCGAAAGAAAGCTCTATTGCTGTTTTAAGAAAAAGAAGTAAAGATTCTATAGCAAGACCAAGAGCTGAAAAAAATATTTTATCAAATAATCCAAATATGCAAAAAATATAATTTTTTTATGGATGAAATAATTCCACTTTTTTCTAAATCATTATTTATACAAACTCTTAAAATAGATTCTCAAACTATCGTTCAAAAGTTAAATAATTTAAATCTAAGTGCACCAAGAGAAGATAAATTTTCAAGTGATAGAGCAACTATTTATAATGTTCTTCAGTTAGAACCTTTTAATGATTTAAATAATATAATTGAAAAACAAATAAATAACTTATTACAAAAAAAACTACATTATAATAATTCATTTGTAATATCAACTTCATGGATAACTAAAACAAAACCTAATCAAAAATCAGAAATTCATAATCATGATAATTGTTTTTTTAGTGGTATTTTATATTTACAAACTGAACTTAATTGTGGAAAAATTGAATTTTTAAACATGGATAACAAAAGATTTGATTTGCAGAGAAAAGAATATAATATATTTAATTCTAATTCATGGACTATAGAACCTAAAAATAATATGTTAATTTTATTTCCATCAGAACTTTACCACAGAGTTTTGAAAAATAATTCTAATATTACAAGGATATCTTTAGCATTTAATATCATGCCAAAAGGAATATTAGGCTCTGATGATAGTAGTTGCACTATATGATAAAAAAAATTGTTATAGTTGGGGGCGGCACTGCTGGATGGATGGCTGCATCATTTGCAAATTTTCTAACTAATCCAAATATTGAAATAACATTAATTGAATCAAAAGAAATACCAATTGTAGGAGTTGGCGAAAGCACAACTGGTGCAGTTACAGACGTTTTTAATGATCATTATAATTTAGGAGATGTAAGTGATTTTCTAAAAAAAACAGGAGCCACTTATAAATATGGAATAAAACATACAAATTGGGTAACAAATGATGATTCTTTTTTAAGTCCTATTGGTTGTTCATTTGAACAAACAAAAAAATATCCTACTTTAGATTATGATCATATAAGAATTTTACATATAGCAGAAAATAAAAAATTTGATTCATTACTTCAAAATCGTTTGATGGACGAAAATAAACTCTATTATATATTTGGAGAAAAAAATAATCCTTATAAAGAAATAATTGGAGAAGATGGTTATAGGTTAATAAATAACAATGATATAGGTTTGCACATAGATGCTTATCTTACAGCACAATATTTAAAAGAAAAGCTACTACAAAGTAAAAGATTGAATAGAATTGAAGATACAATAACTTCTATTAACAAAGATGAAAAAGGTTTTGTAAAAAGTTTAAAATTAAAATCTGGGCAAGAAGTTTTTGCAGATTTTTTTCTTGATGTTTCTGGTTGGTCAAAAACTATTATGAAAGAAATGGGTGTAGAATTTGTATCTTTTAAAGATAATTTGATTACTAACAGAGCTGGTTTATTTCCAAAATTAAGGACAAATGAACCAATTAAAAATCACACAGTTGTGACGGGAAGAAGACATGGTTGGACATTTGAAGTACCATTGCAAACAAGAATAGGAAGAGGTTATGTTTATAATTCTGATATAAGTAGTGATGAAGATGTCATGAAAGATATTGGTGTAGAATTTAAAAAAATAATTTCTTTTGAAAATGGAAGGCTTAATAAAATGTGGGTAAAAAATGTTTTATCAATAGGTTTATGCTCACACTTTGTAGAACCATTAGAAGCTACTGGATTACACACAACATCGAGACAACTTGAATATTTTTTTAGATATTTTTTTACCTCTAATTTAGATTGTAATAATAATTATCTTATAGATGATTATAATAATCAAATTAATAGTTTTATAGATGATTTAAGAGATTTTATTTTATTACATTACCAATCTAAAAGAAAAGAAGATTTTTGGTTAGAAGCTTCATCAAAAGATAAATGGACAGAAGAGTTTAATAGAAAAATGCAAATATGGAAATCAAGAATGCCACGAGAATGTGACTATCATCACAAAGGAAGAAAACATGATTTAGGTAATGCATTATGGATACAAGTTGGTCATGGGTACGGTATTTTTAACAGTGAGGTTGCTAGACAAGAGTTAAAGTATTATAATTTAGAAAGTTTATCTAAAGAACATTTAAAATATTTAAATGATTTTTCAGATTATTGTGTTAAAAGAGCAATGACAACTAATGAGTATTATAAACTATTATGAATTTAAGTCGTAATTTTAGCCTTCAAGAATTAATTAAATCAGATACTGCAATACGTAAAGGTATTGATAACAATCCTAATGCAGACCAAATAGAAAAATTAAAAGCACTATGTGAAAATATTTTGCAACCTGTTCGGGATCACTTCGGTAGAGTCAAGGTGACTAGCGGATTTCGTAGTAGTGAGTTGTGTGTAGCTATTGGTAGCTCTGTAAATTCGCAGCACGCCAAGGCCGAGGCAGCAGACTTTGAAGTAATTGGCACAGACAACGCTGAATTATTTGATTGGATTAAATCTAATCTTGAACCAGATCAATTGATCCTCGAGTTCTACACTCCAGGTGAACCTAATAGCGGATGGATTCACTGCAGCTGGATACCTGAAGGCAGACGTGCATCTTACTTACACGCTTATAAGTCTGAAGGTAAAACAAAATATAAGCCAATCATAGGTAAAGCAAAAGATATTATTTAATGAACATTGCTATAATAGGCGCGGGGACTGTTGGGGTTCTTAGTGTTTGTCATTTTTTAGGATATGCAGATAATACAAAAATAACTTGCATTCATAATCCACAAAAAAATATTTTAGGTATAGGAGAGAGCAGTACAATAAATATGCCTTTAGTTTTATGGGAAACACTTAATTTTAATGTAGAGTTTGACGGTCAAGATTTACAATATACTTTTAAAACTGGAGTCCAATTTAAAAATTGGAGAAAACACGATTTTGTAAGTCCAATTATTCCACCAAAATATGCAATACATTTTGATAATTTTAAATTAGCTGAAGTAATATATAAAAAAATTTATGATAAATATGAAAATAGATTTCGTGAATTAAATATTGATATTACCTCTATAAAACAAAATGATGAAGAAGTAATTATCAATAATAATTATAAATTTGATTATGTAATCGATTGTAGAGGTTTTCCAAAAGATTACACAAATTACACAATGGTAGATTTACCAATAAATCATTGTCTCGTACATGGAGTTGATAAACCTGGAGATTGGAATTTTACTTATCATATTGCACATGAGAATGGATGGATGTTTGGAATCCCACTTCAAAAAAGACAAGGATGGGGATATCTTTATAACGATAATATAACAACAAAAAAAGAAGCTATTGATAACTTTAATATAATTACTAAAAAAAATATTAACTATGAAGACATAAGAGAATTTACTTTTAAACCTTTTAAAGCTAATAAATTTATAGATGGTAGAATTTTAAAAAACGGAAACTCAGCACTTTTTTACGAACCAATTGAAGCAATATCAGGTGGTTTTTATGATAACTTAAATAGATATTTTTTTGATTATATTTTTAACAAATCATTTAGTGAAACTGAGGTTAACTTTCATATTCATGATCTCGCAGATAGGTATCTAAATTTTATTTCTTACATATATCAAGGTGGAAGTATTTATGATTCAGATTTTTGGAATTATGCAAAAAATATTTGTTCACAAAATTTAAGAAATAACAAATGGTTGGAGACTATTGAAAGTATAAAACAAGAAAAGGAAGATGTTTCAAGATGGCCTTTTTCTCCAGAGGCATGGAATATACTAGACAAAAATTTATATAAAGGTACAACATTTGCATGTTAATACAAAAAGAAAAATTTTTCCCAAGTTTAGATTTTATATTGCCTGAACTCCAAGCTACAAAACTTTATTCTAATAAAGAATATAATGAAAAATTTCCAAATGATTATGGAACTTGGCCTGGATATAGAAGTGAAAATTTACCAAAAACAAATAAAAGTTTATCTAGTTTTTTTATGTATCTTTTACAAGAGATAGATTACTTTAAAGGAAAAAATTGTTCAGCTTCTCTGTATTTGCATTTAAGAACTCCTGAAGATGAGAAGGACGAATGGATACATATAGATTCTATGGGATGTGATATGTCTGTTTTAGTATACCTAAATGAGACAAATTTAAATTCTGGTACTTATTTGTATAATGATAACAAACAAGTAATAAATGATATAAAATATGTTCAAAATAGATTTGTAGCTTATAAGTCTAATTATAAACATAAAGGGTATGGATACTTTGGAAATAATACTTCGAATGGTAGACTAACCCTAAATGCATTTGTAACATTTGAAAGGGGAAAAAATGGCAATAAGTAGATCACAAATATCTAAACAAGTAGAAGGCAAGCTTCGTGGTGCGAGAGACGAGAAGAAAAAAAAGAAGAGAGTAGAAATAGCTATTAAGCGTAAGAAAAATCCTTTGTCTAGGACTTTTACTGCTTAATTAAAAATGTTATAATCTTGCATGACTAAATTATGTGCAAGAGGCAAAGCTGCAGCTAAAAGAAAATTCAAGGTATATCCCAGCGCATATGCGAACGCCTACGCTAGCAAAATTTGTGCGGGTAAAATCAAAGATCCATCAGGAATGAAAAGAAAAGATTGGGGACCTAAAGGTAAAAAAATTGGAGGAGAAGCTAAGGTAAAAGAAGTTGCTAAAGCTCTACATAAAGCATCAGGTCTTCATAAGGCACAAGCTAAAGCCTTAGACTCTGTCACAAAAGCAAACGAGGGATTAGCTATTGAAGTTCTAAAAGAAGAATCACAAAAAATTATAGATAATTTTCCAAAGAAAAAGAAAAAGAAATATATTAGAGATCCTCAATCTAGAGATAAGTTTCAACCATCTAAATCTATGTTAGTAGACTACGGTAAAAAAGTTACGACAGTAGAAAATTACTCTAGAGGTGGAGGAATTGCTATTAGAGGTATGGGATTCAAAGGAGTATTCTAATGAGTCTTAAAAAATGGTTTAACGAAAAATGGGTAGACATTGGCTCTCCCAAAAAAGGTGGAGGCTACAAAGAATGTGGAAGAAAATCTGCAAGTGGATCAAAAAGAGCATACCCCAAATGCGTGCCTGCTGCAAAAGCAGCCCAAATGACAGAATCAGAAAAGCGTTCTGCTGTTGCAAGAAAGAGAAGTAAAGCTCAAGGTGTTGGTGGTAAACCAACAAATGTAAGCACCTTTACCAAGAAGTATTACGGTGGTATGATTGAAGTATGAGTGAAAAAATGTTTAAAGCTGGCCAAGCTCTGACTAAGGCCTATAAAAAATTTGACGATTTTGCAAACAAAGGTTTGATTACAACTTTAAAACAAAAATTTAAAGGTAAGACACCTATGAGTACAGGAAACGTTTTAAGTAAAAGTAAAGCATTAACAGTATTTGATCCGAAGAAAGCACTTCCTTCAAAGTTACCTAGTGCTGCTAAAAAAGTTGGAAAATTAGGTAAACTAGGTAAGGTAGCTAGAATTGCAAGAGCAGCAACACCAATAGCTTTAGGAATTGAAGGTGCTAGTCTTGCTTACAAAGTTGCAACGCTTTCTCCAGAGAAGAAAGCTAAAGTTAAAAAATTAAAAACAAAATTAAGTAAAGTAAGCACAAAAGATTATCATGCTGACCTTATGAAAATGAGTACAGGAGGAGATACTATGTTAAAGAACCCAAAAAAAGCTGACTTAGATAAAGATGGCAAATTATCTAGTTACGAGAAAAAAAGAGGAAAAGCCATCGAATCAAATATGATGAAAGCATCTAAAGGAAAAGATGTAGATATTGATTTAATTGAAAAAATTGTAAAACAACCTATTATTGGAAGTGGTCCAAGAACAAAAAAAGAAATAAAGAAAAAATCTATGGGTGGAGAAATGCGAGGTTATGGTGCAGCAAGAACTTCAGGCATGGGTCTACAAGATGAACAATTAGTACCGGGGAAGTCTTTAGATTATTATAAAGATTTAATGTAATGAATTATG
>NZAU01000171.1 GCA_002686215.1 Candidatus Woesearchaeota archaeon | reverse complement strand
ATCATATATCTAAATAACAACACCAACATTAAAAATTGTGTTATTGTCAATCTTGTAGTAGCAGCAAAATACATACCAAGTGCTATACTCCAATGTATTGTGACTAATAAAATCAATAAATTGTTCATAGTTTGTATTCAAAATTTTGTGTTGTTGGATTTAAATTAATTAATTTTGCACCATTTCTAATATGATAATGTGTGGCCATTGGCGTAAGTGGTGATAACGTAACTATTCTATCTGCTTTACCTTTTAAAAACTTTTTGGCCTCTTCCATAATTTTTTTACCAGCACCTTTTTTATGTGACCATACTGTATATGCTATTGCTGTATTTGAGTTTTTTTCATAATGACTTACTTTACTCATCAAATCTAATTCTTTTTCAGTTGTTGGTATGTCATTTGTATAAGCAACACATATAACACCTACTATTTCATTTTCATATTTTAGACCATAAATTTTTCTACCATAACTAGTTCTAAATTTTAAATCTAAATTAGGTCTAACAGGGTCTTTACTTACATCAACGTAATCAATATTTACTAATTTAGCTTTTTTTAGCCAATTAAATTTTATCCAGTTGTACCATTCTATTATCTTTTTCATTCAAAAAAACTTTCTAATGATGCTTTCTTTTCATAACTCCAGCCTATTGAGTTTAATATAAAACTTAATGGGTCTAAAAATGTTTTTTGAAATTGTATATTGTAATCAATATAGTCTTTCAATTTAAACTCACTAGGTAATTTAGTTATATAACTTATTACATCAAACTTAAATGGATTAGGTTCTAGTAATTTTATAAACTTAATCTTATCACCTTCTTGTATCAAAGGATATTTATTGGTTAATTTAAACTGTTTTATTTGATGATTATAAATCAAAGCACCTTTTACGTGCATTGGAGTTCCTTTGATAAACACACTACTAGCATGGCTGTATTTGGCCAAGTTATTACAAGACCTAGGAAAAGATATTAGTTCAGCATTCATATTAAAAAATTCTTCTTTAAATTTAGAAACAAAATCAATCAAAGTATTCTCGTCTTTTTTCATAATGATATTGATTGCTTCTTTAATTTTACCTCTACAAACTTCAGGTGTAGATGATTTAACAGCTTCAATACCCATAATCTTTAGTTTAGGTTCTTCATATGTAATGCCTTCTTCATCTAATACATTTAACATATATCTTTTTTTAGCAGTCCATATACCTTTGTCAGCAATCACTTCTCGTTTCATAACCATTTTATTACCAATGGCATTTGTATAATCAGCAAGTTCTTCAAAACATTTATTTAAGAAAGGTTGTATTCTAGTATCAACAACTTTATTTACAAATCTTAATATTTGTTCTTTTGATTTACCTTGACAAGTTTTTTCAACAAGTTTATCTAAACAAAGATAGATTGAATCTGTATCTGAAGCAACAATATAATCAACTTGATCGTGTGTTTTCATAATCTGATTTACATACTCGTTTACTTTATTTTCAATAAATCTAATTACGAATTGACCAGAAGTAGTAATTGCTGTTGCTTGTCTTACATCATAATATCTGAAATATTGATTACCTATTGCGCCATAAGCTGAGTTCAATGATATTTTCTTTGCCCATTGTATATTGTGATATGTTGCTATCTTTTTTATGAGTTCTTTGTCTTTTGTTTTATTATATTCTTGTTTTGCTTGATAATTTAAATTTTTGTATTTAACTCTTTCATTATACATTTTTTCTAATAGTCTAGGTAAAAAACCTGGTCCATCTGTTTTAAACATAGCACCATTTGGTGTAATACAAGCGCCTTCTGTTTTTAAATGTGATAATGGTGTAGATTGTTTTAACATTTTATTTACTGATATACCATTTGATTTCATACCAATAATTTTTTCTGGTGAGATATTATACTGCATAATTAAATGTGGATATAGTGAGTTAATATCAAAAGAAACAATCCAGTTATGCATACCTGTTAATGGTTCTTTTACATAAGCACCATCATACTTTGTTTCCTTAACATTATCTTCCTTTGGTGGTACTACTATATTTTCTTTTCTCAAAAAATTATATATTAACATATCCCACATTCTAACCTGGGAAAATACATCATTGTAATTTACTTTTGCCTCATACGCCATAGTCAATACTAACTCAATAAGTTTAAGTTTATCTTCTAGGCCATCAACAATTTCAACGTCTTGTATGTTATAATCTACAAATGATTGAAAGTCTTTTGTATACCACTCTCTAAAGGTATCGTATGGCATTTCGTCTTTACCTTTACCAAGTTCTACTTTACCTATATAATCAAGCTTATAACTTTCTTGTCTTGCTGGTATAAATTTTTTATACAAATCTAAATAATCTAACATCACAATACCAAATATATTGTAATGTGTTTGTGGTCTACCTCTTACTACTATCTGTTCTCTTTCAACTAAATTCCAAGGTGAAAATCTTTTAATAACTTTTTCATCTGTTAATGATATAATACGATTAAGTAAATAAGGTAAATCAAAAAATTTTGTATTCCAACCTGTAATTACATCTGGATAGTTCTTCATCCAAAACTTCATAAACTCCATAATAAGATGTTTTTCTGACTTACATCTTACATAAGTTACATCTGTTCTATCTGTTTTAAATTCACCTGTACCCCAAGTTATAATTTGTTTGTTGGATTGATTTTTTACTGTGATTGCTAGTAATTCTTCAACAGGATTTTCTACATCTGGAAAACCATTTTCTGCACCACACTCTATATCAAGTGTGAATATTTTGATATGGTCTTTAGAAAATTGCATATCATTAGGATAACTATCAGAAATATATTGATATTGGTATCTATCCATACCAAAGATTGGTGCATTATCTAAATTGTAATTCTTTTTAAACTCTCTTGCCTTTGAAATAGATTTAAATGTAATAGGTTTTAAATACTGACCATTAAGAGTTTTATGGTTAGTTTGTTCCTGCGTCATAGCGTATAACGTAGGACTATAATCAATCTTCTCTTTAAACTCTTTACCTTCGTGTATACCACGAACCAAAAGTTTACCTCTATGTTCAATTACATTTTTATAAAAGTTCATCATCTTTCAAATGAAAAGTTATATTATCAAGTTCTTTAGTTAATTGGATTTGACAACCTAATCTACTAATACCTTTTTTATAACCTTTCTCATACTCTAATAATTCTTGTTCAGGTTTATTATAATCTATTACACCAAGTTTGTCAATCCATGCATTGTTTACATAGACGTGACAAGTTGCACAAGCACAACAACCACCACAGTCGCCTGGTATCTCTGCCAAGTTTGCCTCTTTAGCTGCCTCCATTACAGTCCAACCAATTGGCACCTTTACTTGGACTTTTTCGTTATTTGTCCGTATAAAGTTTACTGTAATCACTAACTATCTAATTTTGGTAACTTTGTTTCTGTTATTAAACTACTATTTGGTTGTAAAATACGACTAGTATTTTGAGTATAAGATTTTAGTATTTCTTCTTTTGGCTCTATTGAAAAAATAATTTTATCTTTAGATACTGTAACTGAATCGCCTTTACCATATGGTGAGTAAAGTGACATCATCAACTGTACAGGTTTTCCTGGGCCTAATTGTTGAGGTATGATAACAAATGGTTTGTTTAAACTTACACCTTGATCGTTTTCACCTATCTTGGCTATGACATCTTCGCCTGTAACCAATCTTAATATTTTCACTTCTGACATAATATCTCCTATTTGTGTTTCATTATACCATAATATAGTAGGTTTGTCAATACTACTTCTTATCAAACCCTACTTTATCTGGCTTTCCTTTTTTATCAATTGGTCTCAATCTTCTACTTAATACGAAAGTTCTATTAGGATTGACACTCAAATTCATTAATCTCATTAAATCTCTATTGACTAATAGATCAGAACCTGATCTAGGTCTTTGGTCTAAACCTACTTCTACATCTTTATATGTAAATCCATTAAATGTAATATCCATTAATATTGTAGGTCTAATTTCTGATGGTTCATCTGTAGCATTTGATCTAAAGACTTCACTCTTACCGTGTCTAGGTTTAGTAAAAGTTTTACCATCATATTTCCATTTAACTATTTTACCATCAGATATTATTTCGTCTGCGTGTAATGCACAAGCTTTAGAACCATTACCAGTATCAAATTTACATCTTACTTTACCAACTTCATCTAGGTCAATTGTTTCTAACCAACCACATTCTACAAGTGATTGTCTATCCCAATGTGCTCTATCTTGTACCCAATCTATAACATTGGACATCATTTTTTCACCATCTATTCTACCAGCTGGTTCTGAATCTGAATAGTAATCTTTGTGTTGATAACCCTCGTAATCAGCACCTGATCCTGGACTACCATTGATTTCTAGTAAGTAAGGTTTACCTTTATATATGATATGGTCAACACCAACCATATATGCTTTAGATGCTCTAGATGCTTTTAAAACTAATTCTTTTTCTTCTTTACTTAATATGTAAGGTTCTGCCTCTGCACCTCTATGTGTATTTGATCTAAAGTCATAACTGCTGTGACTTCTTTTTGTACTAGCAAATATTTTATTATCAACACAGAAAGTTCTTACATCAAAATCGCTAGGCATATATTCTTGTATTAATACTTCAGCTTCTAGTTTCCACATCGCTTGTAAAGTAGCTACCAAACCTTCATAACTCTCAATCTTAATAACACCAACACCTTGAGTTCCTGTCAATGTTTTTAAAATGATTGGAAATTTCCCACCAATCATATCTAACGCTGTCTTAATATTGTTCTCGTTTGAAACATAAGCTGTTCTAGGTGTAGGTATACCATATTTTTCAAACAGTAATGCAGTCGTAAGTTTGTTATCACAGGTTAACATTGCTGCTCTAGTATTCATCATAAATGCTTGTGAGTTTTGAAAAGCAGAGATGATAGATAAACCAGCTTCGTCTTCAAGTGCGCCACCTCTAACTATACAAACAGTATCTCTACCAGTAAATGTATGTTCACCATTCTTACCGTCATAATTATATACGGTTAAAGTATTTTTGTCTTCGTCTTTTTGTGTGATGATTGTTGATTTAGTATTTACTATAACACATTTAATATCTTTTTTCTTACACGCTTTCTGTATAAGATCAGCAGTTGTGTTTTCTTTAGGGTCTTTTGAATCTGCTATCGTTACAATAGCAACAGTCATAGGTTTATCTCTACGACCTACATCTGTTTCTGTGATAAATTCTCTAAACTTTGGTACTTGCATTTACTTCTCATCTTCAGTCTTTTCAACTTTTTTACCAATGTTATATTTTGCTGACAAGTTCCATTCTTTCTTTTCTTTAAAAGGTAATACTTTTATTTGACTTAATGGAGCTTTATTTTCTGTAGCTTCTTTTTTAACAACATCAATTAAATTCCAATCTTGTAATAAGACTGCTATTGTATTTCTTCTTTGTATATCGTTTTCTGATAGTGTAGATGTTTTACCATCTAAAGCAAATAATTCTTTAAAGTGTACTATAAAATATTTTCCTTGTTTATGTAGTATATGACAAGATTGAAATAATGTTTTATCTTTTCTACTTGCTACACCTATTCGTGTTAAGGTTTCTCTGACTTTTAGAAAGTCATCAGGTTTGTTTATAGTGACCTCTAACATATCCTCTGGAGACCACTTAATCTCATCACTCATCTTTTTCTCCCACCTGTATTCAACTTTTGTTTAATACATTCAATTTGTTTTTTGGATAGTATTGTTAGAGCCTCTCTCGCTTTCTCGTTACTATATCCATAATAATTTTTAACAAATTCTAATTCGTTAATTTTAGATTTAGAAAGCCACTTGCCTCCAAATCTTTTTTTCTTCCTAACACTATTTAGTAAAAAATGAAATTGTAGTTTCTTTGGTAAAAAGTGAAAACCATTGATCTCATTTGCTGCCATTAATGTGTCATAGAACATTGATAAACAACGATTAATTACATATGGTGGATATTTCTTTTCCCAAGTAATATCGTCCGAATCTAACAAAGGCTTTTTTGTTTCATTTATTGCCTTTAAATAATCTTTCAATTCATACATTATATTTTTAATCCTATTGTTCTTGTATCTGATATTTTACCTTTTAAAAAAGTATTAAACGCCAAACTGATTCTAGTTTTATTTTGTGGATTCATAGCAACTCCGTGTCTAACACCAGATGGAAATAAAATTAATTGACCTGTACTTACTGGATAGTTCCAAGTTGGACAATTGTATATATTATACTTATTAGTTTCAATATCAAATAAATTCTCATCCTGAAAAAATTGTATGGTGTCGTTATCAATTGCATTCAAATAAAACACACCACTCAAATAGCTATTTGAGTGTTTATGGGGATGATGTTGTTCGTATTGATTAGTATAGTTTACCCAAGACTCTGTTAAGTAAATTTCCATATCAAATTTTGGATTTAATATGTTATCTCTATAATTATTTAAATTTTTTATTATCCAATTTTTAATATCGGCATACGCAGGGTGTTCCAACACATTGATATTTTGTGATATGGAATTACTACTATTTCTATTAGTATTCCTACTTAAAATCTCTGTGTATTCTTTTTCAGTTCCAGTAAAATCTCTACCTAAAAAAGATGAATACACTAGTTTGGGAAACAAACTAAAGTAACTAACTTTTTCCATTTCTTCGTCTTCTATCAATTCCTCTGCCCATATAGTGGTCACCTGGCTCGTAGTTCCATCTCTTGCCGTGGTGTCCTCGTAGGTCACAGTAAAACATTCTTAATTTAACGATTAGTTTTCTTAAATATAAACTCATTTAAACTTACATCCTGCCATTATTTCGGTTAAACACGCAACCATATTTATCTCTTGGTCAGCTACAAACGCTGATTTATATTGGTATCCAGCAATAATTAATACTGCTTGTGGAACAGATTTAGGTTCTAAATGATTATACAATACATCATAGACACTACTAAAAAGAGATGATGGTTCTTTATCTAAATTTTGAATCACCCATTTTCTCATTCCATTAAAGTCTTTTTCTTTAAGTTTTACAATGAGAGTTTTAGTATTCGCCTCTGATAAACTAAACAAAATACCACTATCTATCTTACCCCTTACAGAATATCTCTGTAATTCGTTTATTGTTCTTCTAAAATCAGGATAGTATTTTTGTATTAGTTCTGCTAGTACCTTCTTCTCAAACCCTATATTCTCGCCTTTTAAGACAGTTTCTAGGCGATTTAAGAGGGCAGTAGCAGTCTTTACTCGTTGACCATTAGTAATACGAAAATCAATCACCGTACAACGACTATGTAACGCTGGTATGATTTTGTTCTTATAATTACAAGTAAAGATGAATCTACAATTATTGTAAAATGTTTCAATGAAATTTCTTAAAGCAGGTTGAACACTATCAGCATTCATATAATCTGCCTCATCTACAATAACAACTTTGTGATTAGATTCTTTTGTAAGAGATACAGTTGCAGCGAAGTTTTTGATTTTGTGTCTTAACGTATCAATCTGACGGCCTTCATCTGAACCATTTATTATAATATAATCTGCACCTAGTTCTTCACATAATGCTCTGGCAACAGTAGTCTTACCTGTACCAGCACTACCTGATAACAACAGATTAGGTATCTCTTTTTGTTTTAGAAATTCAGTAAATGTATGTTTTAAATCTTCTGTAAGAATACACTCACTAATTTTTTTAGGACGGTATTTTTCAACCCATAAAAAGTCTGACATAATATAAACCTCAAGTTATTCATTATCATTATTTTCAGTTTGTTCTGAAATCACATTACCATTTTCATCTCTTTGTACACCAGCAGTTTGATCTTCTTCTTCTGGTGTCATAGGGACTACTTCTCTATCACTCATTAAAACTCCGAGTCAGGTTCTAATGCAATCCAGTATTTTATAGGTTTGTTTCTGTTAATGAAGTTACTAATTTTAGCTTTTGAAATAGCAACATCATAATCATCTGATATGATTTTAAAGTTTTCTGCTTTAAAATATGCAGTAAACTTCTTATCTGTTTCACCGATATTGATTGAATAATCATTTGACGATTTATTCTTTTTATCAAGTGCAACTAAAGAAATTGTTTTACCATCACCCTTAACAGCAACATCAGGTAAATTTAAAGTGTTTACAGCTTTTTGTAGTTTACCAAAGTCATCTTTTTTAAGAGTAAACGCCACTGTCTTATCTGGCATATTAATACCTTTAGATGGCGCAACGATAACTGATTTATCAGCAAAAAAGTATTTGATTGATTGTTTTGTTTTGTCGTCAGCGATTGTTACATACTCGCCACCGTTTAATTTAAATGCAGGTTTTTCAAATAATTCTACTGCTCTCAAAAACTCTGGTAAATCATAAATTCCAAATTCTGATTCAAAGTTCTCTGTAACTTCTGCCTCTGCTAATATATTTTTCATAGCAGATATTGTACTTATTTTATTTCCAGGTTTAAATAAAATGTTCTGATTGATTTCAGAAAAATTTTTTAAAACCGAAAGTGTATCACTCGTAATGTTCATTTCATCTCCTTCATAATTTAAAATAATATATTATGACTCATTATGGTCAACACCTGAATAATCAAAGTTTCCAGCATAAACTTTTTTTGAAACTTCTACAGGTTTACCTTTAGTCATATCATCTATATAGTCTTGGTCAATTGATGACATTAATAAAACTATATAATGAATTGCTTTTAATAAGTCTTTACGATTATAACCAGCTTTTTTACCATACCTACAAAGATACTTGATAGCGTTTGCTTGACAAAAATCTTTATCAATACCAAGTTGTTTTATCATATCCATAACTTGGAAACCATCTTCTGTTGTAGAATAGTGTTGACTATAAGTTGATTCGATATAGTCACCGATTTCTTTCAATATTCTGTCTTCACCGTATTTCATAATATAACTCCATTATATAATAAGAGGCCGAAAATGTCAATGCGTTCTCGGCCTCTCTATTTTTAACTATTTGATTTCAATAGTCTTTAGTTTTTTAGCTTCTGGTACTATCTTTTCCATTGATACTCTTAACATACCATCTTTTAATTCAGCGCCTTTGATTTCAACATCATCAGCGATTGTAAAAGATTTCTTAAAGTATCTTTTAGATATACCTTTATGCAATACCTCACCGTCTTTATCTTTTGACTTTTCATCCTCTTTTGATTCGATAGTCAACATACCGTTTTCACTTGTAACATTAATATCTTTTTTATTGAAACCAGCAAGTGCGACCTCAATATCAAATTTATTATCACCAGTCTTAACGATATTGTATGGTGGGTAATTAGTACCAACTAAAGTTGGACCATCAAACATTGACTCAAAATGGTCAAATACGTCATCAAATCCTACGGATAGTGGTCTTAATTGATTAAAAATAGAAAGTGCTTTATTAGTCATTATAACCTCCTTTGTTAAGCAAGATTTCTAATATACAACCCTATAAGGCGTTGTATTAGTATTTATATAATCATCAATTATAAAAATACAAGGGCAGTTTCTTTTATCAAGGAGTGAAACTGCCAAACCTCACCTTAGCAACGCCGAACGAAGTCGGCTTATTTACGCCATCAAGGACTTATGAACTGCCTTGACTACAATATATATAAGGGATCAAAGGGCGTAAATTCTTTAATCTTTAAATTTCTCTAATAGTCTTTGCTTCTTTTTGTAGTTAGCAATCATCTCTTTTTTCTTACGGACTCTACGGTCAGATGGTTTTTCATAATACTGTCTCATTTTTAACTCTTTCATAACACCATCTTTCATAAGTTTTTTCTTTAAAACTCGTATTGCTTTTTCAACATTGTTATTTCTTACTTCTATTTTTATACCAGTCAAATGGTCTCCTTTCTGTCCAAAAACGTGGGTGGCTTTTACACCACCCACTGAGGACTAAACTAATAGGTTAGTTATACACACTTGCAGATTGATCTGCATCCGTGTCATCAGAGTCACTATCATCCTCTGATTCCAATTGTTGAGAAAGGTCAGCCTCATTCTGTTCTTTTAGAATATCCTCTAAACTAGAACCAGAGTCTACCTTTGTATATAATTCAACAAAGGAATTCTTTGTATCATCATCAAATCTATTAGTACATAACTGAATAGCTTTGATTTTATCACCGAAGATTGCATAAGCTTGTGTTATGTGTACCAATCTTCTAGTAGAGATAATCTCATCTACACCACCGTCAAAAAAGGTTCTTCTAATGACATCAGCCCAAGTGACAAGTTTTTCAACAAACTTAACGTCTGACTTACCAGCGGCCTTTAATGTATTAGTCAATATCTTTTTTTCAATTTTTGAAGTAGGATATTTCTGTTCAAACGTCACAGGAAATCTTTCCAAAAATGCTTCGTTTAAGATATTAGTACCGATAAACTTACCGTCTTCGGAACCTTGACCTTTAGTGTTAGCAGTTGCAATCACATTGAACCCAGCTTTTGGTTTTACGAATTTGTTAATCTTCTTAACAAAGACACCAGAACCCTCAAGGATAGGTTGTAAACACATAATCTTATTACTTGCCAAATCTATCTCATCAAGTAAAAGTAATGCACCTCTTTCCATAGCCTCAATTACTGGACCATTCTGCCAAACAGTTTGACCATCTTTAAGTCTATAACCACCTAATAGATCATCCTCATCTGTTTCAATTGTGATATTAACTCTTATCAATTCTTTTTTCATCTCAGCACAAGCTTGAGTAACAGCCATAGTCTTACCGTTACCAGATAAACCTGTTATGAAACAAGGATAGAATTGACCTGACTTGATAATATTCTTAACATCTGAATAGTTACCAAAAGGTACAAACACCTTATCTTTTTTAGGAACTATGTCACCTGTAAGAGATGAAACAATATATGCCGCTTCTTGTTTATTAGGAGCGTCATCTAATACCTTCTCATCAACTTTATTATTATCTTCAGCATTGTTAAGAGGTAATTTGTAACAACCTCTGTCAACTTTAAACTTGTCTGTTTTCAGCCAAGATGGGTTTTGTATTTTACCCTTTTTTACTACGGCATT
>NZAU01000170.1 GCA_002686215.1 Candidatus Woesearchaeota archaeon | reverse complement strand
TATTCCAACAAAAACCCTGTTCTTTAAAGACCATGAGTTTATGACTGGCGATCTTGTAACATATTCTGCTAATGGAGGTAGCGGAATTATTGTTCAAGATGAAACAAACGTTGGAGTTGGAACTACTGTTGCAGATGGAACTCAATTGTTCATTGCCAAAGTATCAAATAATCTCATTGGTCTATCTACTGTAAGAGTTGGTCTGGGAACGACTGGAACATTTGTTGGTATTGAAACTACTACATCTACTACATTAGCATTCCTTGGTATTGGAACTGGTGTTGAGCATAGCCTCAAAACTAACTATAGTGTTATAACAGGCACTGTCTCAAGAAATAGAGTAACAGTTTCTACGGGACAAACCCACGAACTTCATGTTAATCATGACATTTTCTTAGATGTCAATCCTGGAGTAGCTTCTGCATTTACAATCAAGTACAATGATTTTAATAGAAAGATTATTGTCAATCCCAAGTCTTACAGTTCTACTGGAATCAACACCTCGACAGGTGTAATTACTATTGTAAACCATGAGTTTATTAATGGACAAAAAGTAATCTATACATCTGGAGATGCTGCAGGTGGACTTACTAATAATAATATCTACTATGTTGCAGTTACTGGAAAAGATACCTTTAAACTCGCAAACAGTTATGAAGATTCAGTAAGAAATATTCCTGCAACTGTAGGTATCGCGAGCACTGGTGGTGGTGGTACAATTAACCCAATTAACCCACCATTGAAACTGTATAAGGATTCTACAGTTACCTTTACTCTTACAGATTCATCTTTAGCACACACAGTACAAAATACATCATATCCATCATTTGAATTTAACTTATATCATGATGCTAATTTTACCAACAAATATATTGGTAAGTTAAGTGATAATAGAAACTTCGATGTAACAAAAACTGGTAGGCCTGGTATTGATGGAACTGCTAAAGTTTCTCTGGTTGTTAATGATAATACTCCAGATCAACTCTACTATAGATTAGATCCCATTTATGAAAGTGATGATGTTCCAACTGAAAAAACTCAAGTTAGTATCGACACCGATGTATTTGAAAACAATACTGTCAAGGTGTTAAACAGTCTTTATAATGGTAAGCATAGAGTTTCTACTGCTGCAACTGACTCATTTACATTTACAATTGGCGTAACACCTGAGCAATCATCGTATATCTCATCTACTTCTGCTGCAAATATCACTTATGAGACCTCTTGTACTCATGCAAGAGGCCCAGTAACTCAGGTTGAAATTATAAATGGTGGAAGTTCATACTTTGCACTTCCTGCAGCAACGAATATTACTTCTGCAGATGGATCTGGAGTAATTTTAGAAGCAAAAGGTAGTAGAGTTGGAAAAATTAATAAAACTCGAATCAAGAATATTGGGTTTGATTTCCCAGCAGATAAGTCTCTAAGACCATCTATAACTCTTCCAAATGTTATTAGTATTAAGTCACTCAAGTCCTTTGGTAATATTGGCATTTCTTCTGCAGGAAGAGGTTATTCTATCGCACCAAAACTGTTAGTTTTTGATGGTAAGACTAATGAGAGAATTACTGATGTTGATCTCAAGTATGAACTTGGAGATGATAGAGTAACTATTCTCAAAAATACAAAGGGAATGAGTAATACCACTCCTGTAATTTTGCCCACAGCAAATACTAATGGAGTTGGAATTAGTACGATTGGATTTAATACCACGACCAATCAGGTCACAGTTACGTTAGCAGTTGGATTTAGCACTGCAGATGCCTTCCCATGTGAAGTAGGTGATAAGGTTCTAATTGAAAATATTAGTGTTGGTATTGGGTCAACTGGAAAGGGATTCAACTCTTCCGCATATGATTATAAGTTGTTCCCAATCATTGCTGTAGATAAAAACCTTGGTGGTGTTGGAGCAACTGTTGCGTATAGCTTAGAAGGTTTACTTGATACTAATAATGGAGAATTTGTTGGTGAATTTGATTCCTTTAATTCAGGTGGAAGAATTATTCCAGAAAAACATTTCCCCATCTTTGATGTTGAATTGCAAGATAATCAATTTTTACAAGATGAAATAGTATTTTCTTCAAATACTTCAGGTATTGTTGAAAGTTGGGATAGAAAAACTGGAACTCTTAGAGTTTCTACTAATAAAGATTTTGCTGTTGGGGAAACAATTACAGGACAAGCATCCAACACTCAAGGCATTGCATCTTCCGTAACAACTTATAATTCTATTCTTGATACAGATGCTTCATCAAGAGTTATTAAAGGATCTCAAACTGATTCTGGTTTCTTAAACAATAATATACAGAGAGTACAAGATAGTTTCTACTATCAAAACTTTGCATATTCGTTGAGATCAAGAGTTGATTTTGATACTTGGAATGATGCTGTCAGCGTCACTAATCATACCGCAGGTTTCCGTAAGTTCTCTGATTATCAACTCGAAAGTCCATCAACTCGCCCTGCAATAGCTGAAAACTCAATGGCAGTTGGATTGTCAACGGAGTTATCATACTTCAGCGTTGTAAATGATCTTTATAGTGTTGCTGATTTGAATTGTGTATACGATTTTGATCTGGTTGCAGAAAACTCTCTGAATGCTGGTGGATCAATATATTCTGATGAAATTATTTTTGCAAGTAGAATTCTCACTGATTTCTTTGAATCTTTTGGAAACAGAGCTGTCAACTTTGATAATATCAGTGGACTATTTACAAATGTTCCAAGAGCGTCCAGATTCTCTCTGATTGATAGTTTCAACATTAACAACAGTAGAGCACTTAAGTATTTCATCTACACTAAGGACGAAAGATTTGTTGGACATAGACAATTTGATATTGTTACTATGGTTCAAGATGGCACTTTTGCATATATGAACCAGTACGGTAGAAATGACACCGTTGGTGAACTTGGTTCATATGACATGACCATTTCGGGAGTCAATGGTTCTCTACAGTTCTTCCCCAATGATTTTACGGTCAATGATTACCAAATTGTCAACATTGCATACCACCTTGATGACAATGTAGTTGGTCTTGGAACAACTGTTAATCTTGGTGGAGGAACTGCAGAAATTCACACTTGCAGTGTTGATTGTAGTGGAGGAACAACGACGGTTGTATCTGCTGCAGTAACCACCAGATCACTGAAGATGTATTCAGTCTTGTCAGACTTGACAAACAATGAATACCAATACGATGAAATGAATCTGATTCATGATGGAAGTGAAGTTTACGTTACTGAATTTGGCAGACTATCAACCAATCAAGGATCTTTTGTTGGAACTGGATTTGGAACCTTCTATCCTCACATTGATGGAGAAACCCTTAAGGTTGACTTTATTCCAGAACCAGGTATTGCGGTAACTTGCAACACACTCAGAGTTGGTCTTGGCAGTGAAAACATTGTCGGATTCGGCACTGAGGAAATGAAGCACGCATTCATTGATGCTCAAACAACTACAATTGCTTCTTCAGGAACTCCAGGTATCACTACAGTTGCATCTTATCTCCCAGAATATGATGCGGCATACTTCATGGTTCAAATCTCAGATGTTGCCAATGAGCACTATGAGATGAGAGAAATCATGGTTCTTGATGATGATACTCAAGAAGATGGAACTGGAACGACTTATATCCAAGAATTTGGTATGGTCGAAACCGAAAGCACTTTACCATACATAACTGGACTTGGTACTTTTGGTGCAAGAACTTCATCCAATGGAGTTTCTCTTACCTTTACTCCAACAGCTGGAATCGGAGTCTCCGTTAAAACTTACATGAATGCCTTGAGAATTGAAGATGATAGTAAGGATGAAATTGACTTTGGAAACGGACTCATTGTTTCTCATTATGCTCGTTATGAAGGAACTGAAAATGCTGTTAAGAAGTCATTTAACTTGGAGCATAGATCTTCTCCAGTATTTGAAAAATATTTTGTAGGTAATGATTCTGATATTGTTAGTATTGATGCAAATACTATCACAATTCCTAACCACTTCTATGTTACGGGAGAAGCAATCCGTTATGATAGAAATGGTGGTATTACATCTGCAATCGGTATTGCTACCACCAGTTTTGCCGGGGTTGGTAACACTGAATATCTACCAACTGGAGAGGATATATTCGTAATTAAAATTAGCGACGATAAAATTAAACTTGCATCTTCTGCAGAAAATGCTCTGAAGAGAATTCCTGTTTCGGTTGAACTTGAAAGTGTTGGTATTGGTACGTCGCATAGATTCATTGCAACGAATCAAAATGCAAGATGTTTGATTGCTCTTGATAATTTGATCCAGTCTCCAGTTGTATCGACTGCTCAAACTCAAACTCTTGCTCAGAATGTAACAAGTGTTGATAATGAAGTCTTCCTGAGTGGTATAACATCATTCTTTGGATCTGACTTGATTAAACTTGGTGATGAGATCATGAAGATCACTGGTGTTGGTGTCGGTAGCACCAACAGATTCCTTGTTCGTCGTGGATGGTTGGGAACAAGAGTTGGAACTGGCGACACTGGAGATACAGTTACTAAGGTTGTTGGTAATTATAATATTATTGATAACGTTCTTCACTTCGTGGAAGCTCCTTATGGTGGTCAACCTATTAGTAGTGACACTAATAGACCAGATGAAAGAGATTGGACTGGAATAACCACAGGATCCACTTTCCAGGGAAGAACATTCATGAGATCTGGAATTGTTGATACGACTCAAGATACCTACCATACAAATTATCTCTTTGATAGTCTGTCAGATAAGTTTGATGGCAACACTCCGACATACACTCTAACTTCTGCGGGATCTTCTGATATTTCTGGAATTGCTACAGGAAATGCAATTATTCTAATAAATGATATTCTACAAGGTCCTGGTAACAACAGAGATTTTACCATGGGTGAAAATCTTGGTTTTACAACTATTACCTTCACTGGAACTGCATCCTCCACAACCACTGATGCAAATACATCTAACCTCCCTCTGGGTGGAGTTATCCTTTCGGTTGGTTCTACAGAAGGGTCTGGTTATCAACCGTTAGTATCTGCTGGTGGCACCGCAGTTGTTTCTGGTCTGGGAACAATATCTTTGGTTAGCATCGCAAATAGTGGATCTGGATATAGAGTTCCAACTAAGTATGAGTTCCTTACTGACATTGCTTCTCCTGTTGGAGTTGGATCTACAGAAATATATCTTGAGAATACTGGAAGTGTTCTGGATTTGGTTGCAACTCTGAATACTGGATCAAACTGCACGATTGGAATCGGAGCAGATCTGATTCCAGTAACCATTGTTTCTACTGCATCTACATTTGTTAGAATCGGAACTTCTAACACCATAAGCACTGTAATGCGTGAAGGAACTCAGACAAAACTGATCATTACCGATCCTCAAGTTGGATTCGTAAACGTCAGTGTTGGAGAGAGTGCAACAGGAATTGGAACAATGACTCATGTTGGTTTTGCAACCATCATGACAGGAACTGGTAACATCTCTACTTCTGTTACTATCACAAATCCAGGATCAGGATACACCACTCTTATCAACCCATTTGTTGAAGTTGATGCTCCACTATCGTACACCAATATTCCTCTTAACTATGTTGGAACTGCAAACTCTGGATTAAATGCAACAGTTGATATTGTTGTTGGTAATGGTTCAAGTGTAATTGACTTCTCAGTTAATAACAAAGGTATTGGATATAAACCTGGAGAAATTTTGACTGTCCCTGTTGGTGGTTTAACTGGAATTCCTACTTCTGGAACATTTAATCAATTTGAATTGGATGTACAGAAAACATTCTCTGATGAATTCACCGGATGGAGTTTAGGTGTTTTACAAGCACTTGATGACCCCTCTGTATTGTTTGATGGATCAACTAAGGCATTTAACCTTACTCTTGCAGGATCTCAAATTTCTATCAGATCACCAAGAGGATCTAAAGTAGATGTTGAACAAGTTCTTATTGTAACTATCAACGATATTTTGCAAGAACCAGGACAAGGATATCAGTTCCCAGGTGGTAGTGTTATTACTTTCTCTGAAGCTCCTAAAGTTGGTGATACGTGCAAGATTTTGTTCTTCAAGGGAACTGGTGATGACACTGATGTTATCTTCAAAGAAGTTATCGAGACAGTAAAGGTAGGTGATGAACTAACTCTTGGATACGACCCTGCTCGTGGACAGGATAAGTTTTTACAAGAGGATGCAAGAACTGTTACTACTATTAACTCTACTGATCAAGTTCAAACATTCTCATATTTTGGACCAGGTAATACATCTAACGAAGAACTGTTTAGACGTGTTGTATGGTGTAGACAAACTGAAGACAAGATCATAGATGAAAAACGTGTATCAAAAGATAGAGAGTTGTATGAACCTCTTATCTATCCTTTTGCGTATATTACTAAGTCTGTTGGTATTGGATCTACAATGGTCTATGTTGATAGAGCAAGACCTCTTTTTAACGGAAGAAATGAGAATAATGTAAGTCTCACTTTCCAAGAAAAAGTTAAGTTTGTCCCGCAGGCAACTAAGGTTGGAGCATCTGCAACTGCAGTGGTAAGCGCAGCAGGAACAGTTTCTTCTCTGGTTATATCTGATGGTGGTGTTGGATATTCAACTGCGACCGTAAGTATCGGCGGAACAGCACAGCAAGATCCTAATTTAGGATTTACTACGGCTACTGCAAGAGTAACTATTAGTGCAGGTGGAACTATTTCTGCTCTGACACTAACTAATGTTGGAACTGGATATACTACAGATAAACCACCTGTTGTATTGATCTCTCCTCCAACTGATGAGGAAGAAGAAAACTTGATTACAAATTACTTTGGTGATTCTGGAGTTATTGTTGGATTTGGAACCACAACTGTCAGTGGAGTTACTACTCAGTTTATCTTTGATCTTCATATCCCATATGAGTCTAAACTGAGAGAAACGAC
This sequence comes from Candidatus Woesearchaeota archaeon, assembly GCA_002686215.1. The sequence continues at coordinate 25 of NZAU01000170.1, read as the reverse complement.
AATCGTCGGAACTGCTGTAACTCTG
>NZAU01000169.1 GCA_002686215.1 Candidatus Woesearchaeota archaeon | reverse complement strand
TTAGTGAAGGAGAGAAAATGAGAATTGACCTCTCATTACTCTTTACTTGGAGAGAAGTTGCACGACTCAAGAATTCGGTGAATACTAACTTGCTGATTATGGATGAAGTATTTGATTCATCACTTGATGGATTTGGAACGGAAGAATTTCTTAAGATTATTCGGTATGTGATTAAAGATGCTAATATCTTTGTCATCTCTCACAAGACTGACTTACATGACAAATTTGAAAGTGTCTTAAAGTTTGATAAGGTAAAAGGTTTTTCAACTATGGTGTCCTAACGCACTCAAGAAAAATGCAAGTCCCAAACTGGAAACATCACTCCAAAAAGGAGCAGAAACCTACTCTCAAACCCCAAGCGATGAGAGCACGTAAAGAAGCACTCAGACAATTTAAGAAGCGTCACATGAACCCGCATATCAAGCGGGTTTCGTCGTATTATGAGTCCATACGAACGAAACATTATGGCAGTCAATCACGAGATCAAATCGCAACTTGCTAAACTCCTGGCAACCGAAGATCTTGTTGTAGAACACAAGAAAGTAGAGACTGCTCAGTTTAATGTTCATACCCGTGTGCTGACTCTTCCTATGTGGGAGCGAGCAAGTAGTGTTGTGTATGATATGCTTGTCGGTCATGAAGTTGGTCATGCACTTTACACTCCTGATCGCAACTGGTTGAAGGAAGTCAAGATTCCTCCTCAGTTTGTCAATATTGTTGAGGATGCTCGTATTGAGAAACTAATGAAGCGTCGTTATGCCGGTCTGTCCAAGACTTTCTTTAATGGATATAAAGAACTTGCAGAGCAAGATTTCTTTCAAGTTGCAGATGAAGATATCAGTCTGATGAATCTTGCAGATCGTGCAAATCTGCGGTTCAAGATTGGTAATTACACTCTAGTTCCTATTGAGAGTGGTGAAGAGACGGAAATTATTGATGCAATTGCAGATACTGAGACTTTCGATGAAGTTCTTGTAGTAGCAGAGCGACTTTATAAGTATTGTAAGGAGAATCAAGTCAAGACTGACCAACATCAACAGGAGCATGAGGAGGGACAAGAATCTCCTGAGGCGCAGTCTGGTGGTGAGGAAAACGAGTCTGTTGAACCAGAATCCGACGAATCGTATGGTGGCACTGCATCTGCTTCACAGCAAATTGAAGATGATTTCTCTGAAGAAGAGGAAGAACTTGATGATTTGGATGTGAAGACTGCCAATTCTTTGGAAGACGCAATCAAAGAACTTGCATCCATGGATGGATATGAGAATGTTTATGTTGAGATTCCTGATCTAAAAATTGATCAAATTATTATTCCCAATAATCTGGTTCATGATAATGCTAAGACTTTCTGGTCTGATTGGTTGGAGGAAGATGGACACTCTGAAGAATTAGTTTTTGGTGAAGTTGATAAAAAGTTTGCAGAATTCAAACGCTCTGCTCAGAAAGAGGTCAATTATTTGGTGAAAGAGTTTGAATGCCGCAAGGCAGCAGACTCTTATGCTCGCGCCACTACTGCCCGCACAGGCATTCTGGACTGCTCCAAGCTTCATACTTATAAGTACAACGAAGATCTCTTTAAGAAGGTCACCACTCTTGCTGACGGCAAGAATCATGGTCTGGTGTTCATTCTTGATTGGTCTGGGTCTATGTGTGACGTGATGCTGGATACTGTTAAGCAACTTTTCAACCTTATCTGGTTCTGTAAAAAAGTTGCCATTCCATTTGAGGTATATTCTTTCACTTCAGATTATCCTCATGTTCATACTGACGAAAACGGTAAGGTTACTGTTCGTGATGTTCCTTATACCCGACGTGAAGGAATCTTCCATGTTGGTGAGTGGTTTTCTCTTGTCAACATTTTCACTAGCAAAGTGAATGGTAAAACCCTGGAAGACCAAATGAAAACTATTTTTCGTCTTGCAAGTTCTTTCAGTCGTTATAATTATTCCTATGTACCTACTCCTCCTGGTATGGGTCTTTCTGGAACTCCCTTGAATGAATCTTTGCTTACTCTTCACAAGATTCTTCCTAAGTTTAAGAAAGAGAACAAACTTCAGAAAGTCCAGTGTGTTGTTTTGACTGATGGTGAAGGATATGACCTCAAGCGTCATGCAGAAGTTCAACGTTCTTGGGAATCTGAGCCCACCATCGGGTGCCGTTCAGTTACTCCTAACTGCATTCTTCGTGATCGTAAGACCGGAAACACGTATTCTCTTGATTGTGATTGGCACCAATTTACTGATATCCTTCTCCGCAATCTGAAGGATAATTTCCCTGAAGTTAATTTTATTGGTATTCGTGTCCTTGAGTCTCGTGATTCTGGCAGTTTTATTCGTCGGTATTGTGGATATCATGGAAAACTTCATGACGATACTATGAAAGAATGGAAGAAGCAAAAAGCATTTTCTCTCAAGAACTCTGGATATGATACCTACTTTGGTATTTCCTCCAATTCTCTCTCTAAGGAGTCTGAGTTTGAAGTTGCTGAAGATGCAACAAAAACTCAAATCAAATCTGCATTTGTAAAGAGTTTGCGGACTAAAAAAATGAATAAAAAAATTCTAGGAGAGTTTGTAGAACTTGTTGCTTGATAAATATTTCTATAGTAATAGGTAATCAAAATGTCTAGATTTGGTGATTTATTGAGTGGTAATGCCACTCCTGCTCCTTCTCCAGAACCAGTGGTAGAAGAACCTATAGTTGTTGCTGAATCCCCTATTGTGGAGGAGGATAGTACAAATTATCAAGACGAAATTGAAGAAGAATTTGTTGAAACCTTTCCATATGAAAGTGACCTATCAATTCATGATATGAGTAAAAGTGAACTTGAAGAGTATGGCAGAACTGTTGGTATTGAACTGGATAGAAGACATTCTAGAAAGAGACTCGTTCGAGAATTGGAAGAGTATCTGACCGATTCTTGAACTGTCCACAGGGGGTCTTCGGACTCCCTTTTTTCTTGTATAATAACTTCAGTTGAAACGAACAAACCACATTATGTCTCTCTCCCCCGACTACATTCGCACCTCTCTCCAGTCTCTCTATGGTGAGTCTGTGACGAGTGCCGAAATTCGTGGATGGTGTGCGATGAATGACGCCAATTATCAAACTGTGACCAACAAACTGACGCAATATAAAGTTGGTCGTGGCAAGTGGAATCTGGAAGTAACAAAGGAGACAGTCCAAGATTTGGAAGTGTCCTATAGTGCTCCTGCTGCTATGCCTGCAGTTCAGCAAAATCTTATCCCTGAAAAAGATGATACCTTCGTCAAGTTTGGCAATTTTGGTCCTATTAAAAAAATTATTCAGTCCCGTCTATTCTACCCTACGTTCATCACGGGTCTTTCGGGCAATGGTAAAACGTTCTCTGTTGAGCAAGCGTGTGCTCAACTCGGACGGGAACTCATCCGTGTAAATATTACTATTGAAACTGATGAAGATGACCTTATTGGTGGATTCCGTCTTGTCAACGGCGAGACCGTTTGGCACAATGGTCCGGTCATCGAAGCCTTGGAGCGCGGTGCGGTTCTACTGCTTGACGAGATTGACCTGGCTTCCAACAAGATTCTTTGCCTTCAATCGGTCTTGGAAGGAAAAGGTGTCTTCCTGAAGAAGATTGGTAAGTTTGTCAAACCCTCCGAGGGATTCCAAATCTTTGCTACTGCTAACACTAAGGGTAAGGGTTCTGATGACGGTCGCTTTATCGGCACCAACGTGCTCAACGAAGCATTCCTTGAGCGTTTCCCTGTGACCTTTGAGCAGGCATATCCGACTCCTGCACAGGAAATCAAGATTCTTGAAAGCGTTTCTCGTGACCTGAAGGTTGTTGCTCCCGACTTCTGCAAGCGTTTGGTGGATTGGGCAGATATTATCCGTAAGACCTTCTATGATGGTGGTATTGAGGAAATCATTAGCACTCGTCGCCTGGTTCATATTCTCCGTGCTTTCCGTATCTTTGGTGATAAGGCGATGGCAATTGAGGTTTGCGTGAATCGTTTTGATGATGAAACCAAACAGGCATTCCTTGAACTGTATGACAAGGTAGATGCTGATTTCCAAATGCCCGTTGACGAGCAAGTGGAGTCCTGATATAATGACTAATGCTTGGAGTTTGCTTTATGATGAAATGAACGAATCTGACACATTCAATATCAATATCCCTGGAGATACTGTAATTTCTGGAGGAGAAGGAACTGATACAATCACTCTTGGTGCTGGACAATATGCTCCTTACCATAGTTCTATGAGTGCTTATAGTACAGATACAATTACATTTGACCTTGGTATGCCTAGAAACAACAATTACAAATATAGTGAGGAGAAGATCCTCAAAGAATTGTCTGAATATATTAATGGAACTTACAATCAGCACTATTCTGCTGGTGATGACAAAATTCAGACTCTTGATCTGATTGAAGCATGTGGAGACGGTGAAGCATTCTGCCGATCTAACATTCTTAAATATGCCTCTCGTTATGATAAGAAAGGCACTGCACGTCGTGACATTATGAAGATTCTGCACTATGCTGTTCTTCTAATGCATTTCAACGACAAGAATGCAAAACGTGAAACTTATCCTCAATAGGGATAAATTTTATGCCCCTCTATACATCAAAAAATAGTAAGGAAATATATCACATACATATTCCGCGAACTGCTGGAAGATATATTTCTTCTCTATTTCTTTCTAACAAATTTAAGATACGGTACAATTGTTTTGATAATAAAATTAATGGTTATGATTTGACTCATCTTCCATATCCGTATTATAATGAACTTGAAGGTGTTAGTGGCGTAAAAAAATTTGCAGTCATCAGAAATCCTTTTGATAGATTTTCATCTATTTTAAAACTGATTGTAGGTGATGATAAATTTACTTATGATTATTTTGATCATGTGTTAAATCAAACATCTTCTGAAAATGTTAGAAATACTGTTTTTAGCATTTTAGATCAGTCTCCTCATTCTCTTCCGCAATACAAATATATTGATGATAGTGTGTATTTGTGGAATTATGAAAATGGGATGGGATATGATTTCGTTAAATGGATAAATTCAAACTTTGATTTGGATTTTAAATTTAATGAAGTTGCCTATGAGATTAATCGGTTTGATTATTTCCATAACATCCCAATCTGTGATAAAGTTCGTGATGTAATAGTAGAATACTACAAAAAAGACTTTGAACTTTTTAAAAATTTAAAATGAAACTGAAAGAACGTACAATGAAACTGTCTGATAATGCCCTTGCTATTCTTAAGAACTTTGCTGGAATCAACAATTCTATTCTTGTGAAGCAGGGCAACAAACTCCGAACCATTTCTGTAGCAAAGAACATTCTTGCCGAAGCAGAAATTAAAGAAGAGTTTCCTCGCGATTTTGCTATCTATGATCTTAATCAGTTCTTGAATGGTTTGAGCCTTCATCAAGATCCTGACCTTGATTTTCAGCAAGATTCTTATCTGAGTATTAAAGAAGGTAAGCGTCGTGTGAAGTATTTCTTTGCGGACCCTAATGTTATTATTGCTCCGCCGGAAAAGGATATCCAACTTCCCACTCAAGATGTTTGCTTCCAGATGGACAGTGTAACTCTTGAGAAACTGGTGAAAGCAGCAGCAGTTTATCAACTTCCTGATCTATCTGCGATTGGAGAAGCAGGTGTGATCAAACTGGTTGTCCGTGATAAGAAGAATGATACTTCTAATGAATATGCAATTGTAGTTGGTGAGACTGACAAAGAGTTCAGTTTTAACTTCAAAGTGGAAAACATCAAGATTATTCCTGGTGCTTATGACGTTGTAGTTTCCTCTAAACTTTTGTCACAATTTACCAATACTCAGCACAATCTGAAGTATTATATTGCTCTGGAACCTGATTCTACATTCGGATGAAAACACTGACAGCAATGAGAGTTGTGGGCAGTATCACAGTTATTACTGCCTATTTTGTTGTTTTGCATGTTAATTTGACTGTTGGTGTTATAATGAATGTTGTTGCAGACACCATTTCAATCCCATATTTTGTTAAAACAAAATCTTGGGATATTGTATTGATGCTAGGATTTCTTTTAGCAATCAGTTTTAGCAAACTTTTATCATGAACATCTTTGTAACTGACCCCAATCCTTTGAAGTCCGCTAGAGTTCTTCCTGACAAACATATTGTCAAGATGCCACTAGAGACTTGTCAGATGCTTGCTATTGTATGCTCTGATAAATGGGGTCATGGTTTCGGCACTCTTCCTAAGGCAGATGGTACTCCCTATGCCACTGAGAAGGGTGCTTTTCGCAATCACCCATGCACTATTTGGGCAAACTCCTTTGTTAACAATTGGAGATGGTTACTTGCTCATGGATTTGCTTTGTGCAATGAATATGCACTGAGGTATGGTAAACCGCATACTTGTTTTAACACTCTTCAGGCAGCAAATGAAATTCTTCCATGTGCAGATCCACAAGGTCGCAGTGGTAAAGGACCAACACCTTTTGTGTTTGCTGGACCTGATGAGTTTAAGTTAGATACTTCAATATCTGTTTTTGACAAATATAAGATGTATATTGCATCTAAACCTTGGGTGTGCGATAATTACCTTCGTATTCCTGATCGTAAACCTGATTGGATTTGATTATGAGTGATTTTAT
>NZAU01000168.1 GCA_002686215.1 Candidatus Woesearchaeota archaeon | reverse complement strand
TTTATGAAACTGGAACTGGATATGGATCAACAGTTCTTAATTTCCACAAAAAACCAACTGTTACTATAAAAAATGGTAAAAATGCTGAACTAAAACCACTCATTGTAGATGGAAAAATATCTTCAGTTCAAGTCACAAATCCTGGTGTTGAATATTCTTCCGCTCCAGATCTTGTAGTTGAAGGTGAGGGTATTGGTGCAGAACTTAGAGCAATTGTTTCGGGTGGTAAAATAACTAATGTTGTAGTTATTACTGCTGGTGCTGGTTATGATCAGAATACTACCTCAATAAAAGTTACGTCTGCGGGTGTAAATGCTCTGGTTGATGTTGAAGTTAGAGATCTTACTTACAACACACATAGTAGATTTGGTGATGAAATTCTTATTGAGGAGAGTGAAAAGTTAGCATATGGTTTCGTTGGATATTCAACTAGTATTGGTTCTAATACCTTTGGAGATGTTGGCGGCACACACTCCCCAATTATTGGTTGGGCATATGATGGTAACCCCATATATGGTGCCTATGGTTTCTCTGATGCGTCAGATATAAACTCTGGTGTTAAAATTTTAGCAAGTGGATATGAATTAAGAACATCTGAAATTTCTAACAGACCTGAAGGATTTGTTTCTGGATTCTTCGTTGAAGATTATAAATTTACTGCTTCTGGAGATCTTGATGAGCATAACGGTAGATATGCCAAGACTCCCGAATATCCAAATGGAGTTTATGCTTACCATGCTTCTATTACAAGTGACGGTAAGAATAGCAAATTCCCATACTTCTTAGGTGAAAGTTATTCTTCAGTATTAGAAAGTCAAACTCTTAATCAGGAATTTGATTTCAATTCTTCAGATTTGAGAAGAAATACTCTGCCATATGTTGTAGGTGATAAATTTGCAGATAATGACTTTATATTTGAACCTAATGAAGTTTTAGTTCAAAGTGCAACTATTGATTCTATTACTAAGGGATCAGTATCTGATTTAACTATTAAAAACCCAGGATCAGATTATAGAGTTGGAGAACTTGGATCATTTGATAATACTGATACAAATGGTGGTGGTCTTTCTGCATTCGTTAGTGAGGTTACAGGAAAGTCGATTGTAGATGTAACTACTACCATTGAGAGTCATCAAAATGCGGTTCTTGTCTGGGAAAAGAATGGCACAGTATCGGTAAATGTAGATCCTTCTCATGGATACTTTAATAATGACCAGATTGCAGTTTCCGGACTCTCAACCTTCATTCCAGGATTAACAAAATCTCATAAAATTGGTGTTTCTTCAGAAAGAACTAGACTTTCGGTTGAAGTGGCAGCTAACTCTACAGTTGGTTTTGTTACTGATATTTTTGTTAATAGAATTGTTGACTCTATTTCTGTAGGCAGCACTCTGGGCATTGGTACAGAGACTTTATCTGTTTTGGGTACATATCCAGATAAAAAGGTCGTAAGGGTCTTGAGAGGGATTGTAGGTGCCGCACATACAGCAAAAACTGAAGTATTTGTATCTCCAAGTAAATTTACTTTACCAGTGAATGCTTCTTACTTTGATTCTTCTACAAATGATAAATTATTTTTCAATAGTATTCAGTCTGTAGGTGTTGGTACAACAACTGGATCCGGTTCTTCTAAAACATACTTTATTGGAAGTCGTCATTATGACATTTCTGTTCCAATTAGAGGAATTTACTTACCCAATCACCCTTTCAAGACCGGTCAAGAAGTCACTTTTGAAAGATTTGCTGGTTCGCAAGGATTTACCGTTTCTAACAGTCCTACAAGCCCAACTTTCAGCATCCCTCTAAGTGGAAATAGTCAATCTCTCTTTGTAGTTAAGAAAAATGATGATGTAATTGGACTTTGTACTCAGGTAGGACTCACCACAAATACTGACGGTGTTTATTTTAGAACCATAGTTTCTAATGCTGATAGTAGAGACTTCAGATATTCTTTAACTTCAAATAAAACTCAAGTAACTGCTAAGGTAGAGAAGATTAAAGCAAAAGTTGCTGTTTCCACAGCACATGGTCTTAATAATGGTGACAACATTAATTTAACTGTCAATCCTGAAGAATCTGTCGGTATTGGCACATCAGTCTCGGTATATCTCAAGTATAATTCAGCAAATGATAAGTTACTTGTTAATCCTATCGGATTCACCTCTGCTGCAGTAAACACCTCCACAAACAGATTGACTCTTACTGAGCATGGTCTCAGGACTGGTGATAAGGTATTTTACGATTCCGATCTCATTATATCTGGTCTTAACACAGGATCTTACTTTGTTTACAGAATTGACGATAATACTATTAATCTCACAAACACAAGATTTGAGGCAGTTTCTACGCCACCAACGGTAGTTAGTTTTGGATCTATTGGTGGATCCAGTCAAGAGTTGTCTCCAATTAACCCAAGACTTAATGTCGTCAGAGATAATAATTTAATATTTAATGTAAATGATGCTTCTTTGAGTGGTTATGACTTCAAACTTTATTATGATCGCGATTTTAAAAATGAATTAGTTTCTATTGGATCTTCTACAACCTTCAGCACAGTAGGTGTAGGAACTGTTGGTATTGCCAATACAGTTACCGCATCAACAGTTACTCTCAACTTTGATAAGAACCTTCCATCCAAAGTTTACTATCAACTAGACAAGGCAGGATATATCAGTACTGCTGATACTGAAGTAACAAACTATTCGGAAATTAATTTCATTGATAGCACTTACTCTGGAACTTATAGTGTAACAGGAGTAGGTGAAACGGTATTTACTGTTTCCCTCAAGAGTGTTCCAGAGGATCTTGACTATAATCAATCATCCACAAGCGTCCTTAAGTACTCCACTTCTTCACCAAGAGCTCTTGGTGGTGTTGATAAATTGGAAATCACTTTTGGTGGAGCGAGTTATAAGAGACTTCCTAAGTTCGTAAGTATTGCCTCCACTGCCGGTATTAATGCTGATGTAATTCCTACATCCACTACTCTTGGTAGAATTAATCAAGTTACTATACAAGATGCTGGATTTGATTTTTCTGCAGACAAAACACTCAGTCCAGAAGTTTACATCTCGCCAAATATTACGGTTGTAAACAGAAATACCATTTCTGGTATAACAATAACATCTGGTGGTTCTGGATTTACTTCTCCCCCAGATCTTGTTCTTGTCAATCCCGATACGGGATCTGCTTATGATAATGGAACTCTTATTGCTAAAATGCAGGGTTCATCTATCAATAAGATTGAAATACTTGATGTCCCCAAGGGTCTTTCTGACACAGAATCTAAAGTATTCTCTGTAAACAACAGCAATGGTGTTGGTGTTAATAGTGTTTTCTCTTCACCTGCTGGTGTCGTGACTTGTGTTCTCGCAACTCCAACTCTTGGATTTACAACCGCCACAGCACCATTTGCTGTAAATGACTTTGTATATGCCGAGAACATTTCTTTAGCATCTACTACAGGCACAGGATTCAATTCTCAAGATTATTCTTACAACTTCTTTAAAGTAACCGCCTATCGGAATACTAACCCCGCAGAGGTTGAATTTGATATCTCTCCTTATGCAACTAACGCTGGTGTTGCTCAAACTGATGGTCAGAGCACTTTTGCCACTCTTGTTAATAAAAACAACTATCCAACATTTACTGTTATACAAACTCCATTAGAGTTTATTGTCGGAGAATCTCTCTTCATAAAGTCCGGAAATACTTATACTGAAATAGATCTGGTTGTTACTAATAATCTTAATGATGCGATTAAGGTTTATGGGACTTATGAGTTATCTGAAGACGATGTAATTGTTGGTAAAAATTCTGGCACAATAGCGACTGTCAACAAAGTTGATGAAAATACTGGTATTTTTGAAGTTGATTACTCTCTTGAAACAGATTACGGTTGGTCAAATGACACGGGTAAGTTGAATGAGGATTATCAAGTCATCCCCGACAATGATTACTATCAAAACCTGTCCTATAGTATTAAGAGTCCAATAGAATTTGAAGATTGGGTGAATCCTGTTAATAGAATTCTCCACTCCTCTGGATTGAAAAACTTTGCTGATACTGGAATTACGACAGAGGGAACAGTCTCTGCAGCAACAAGCACTTCTGCGAATAGCAGTGCCTTGATTGATATTATCAACCTCAATGCAAATGGAACCACGATGAGAGTTGATGCTGTCAACTTCTTTGATTTTGGTATTGATATTGATGCGTCAAACAACAAGTCCAAGTTTATTAAGTTCCAAAATAAGAGACTTTCTGATTACATTGAATGTAAGACCAACAGAGTTCTGACGATTGATAACTTCAATAGTCAATTCTCTAACCAGGAGAATGCTAATACGACTCTCTATCGTGATATTGATAAGTTCATTGCTAATGATGGATACAGTAGATATCTGGTTCAGATGATCAAGCCAAACAGCAAAGATCTTCAAGCGACCGAATTGATTGTCGTTAATACAAAAGACGATGATTTAATCACTGTTGAGAGAGCATCTATTCATAATACGAAAGATGACCTTGCAGATATCCAAGCGTTCAAGGATAATTTTGATAATGTTTCACTGAGACTTACACCAGACGATCCTTTTAATGATGATCTAGATGTCAAGTTTATTAAGAATAACTTCAACACAACTCTTGCTGGAGTTGGTACACAATCAGTTGGATTTGTTAATCTGATTGGAAACAACGTTTCCGTTGGAGTAGGTTCTACAGGATTAGTTTTTGAAGGTTCTTCAACTGGAACTGAATCTATATTCGCAAACATTGAACTTATTGACACTGTTACTAAGGACAAGACAATTGTCGATATGTTCGTTGATCATGATGGAACTGATACTTACAGATCAGACTTCTTCTTTGATAATAGCACTTTGGGATATTCTCCTAAGTTTATCGGAACTTTCACCAGCAACATTGCATCTGGTGTTCTTAAATTGAATTTTGAGAATACTGAGTCCAATAATGTTCTTGTTCGCTCTAGGATTGTTGGATTCAATACAATCGGTGCTGGAATTGGAACTCATACTTTTAAAGCAAGTGGTCAACCAGACAGTTCTGTTAGAGAGGGTCGCCTTGAAACGAAATTCTCTACATTCTCAGGAACTGGAATTTCTACAGTATTGACTTATGACAAGACAGATGTAACGACAGTTAAATCTACCGCAAAAGTGTCTTATGGTAACACTTCTGCTTTGCATCAAGTCTTATTCAATCACAACAGCACAAATGCCTTCACTGTACAGTATCCTCATCTGTCAATTGGCAGCACAATGGGTATTGGAACATTTGGTGCTGACATAAGCGGCAGTAATGTTGTTCTTATATTCCACCCAGATGCTAACATAAGCGATGATATTACTGTTCAAATTTACAGCGAAATCATTCAGACAGAGAAGGATTTGAATAATGTTCCTGCAACATTAACTTACGGATCTGCTAATGAACAACTGAAAACTTCTCAGTTTGACTCTATTAATGGTGATAGAACTAATAAAGTTGACTTTGATGTTAAGCACAATAGTGTCCCAGTATTTGAAAAACAATTCAATCCTGGCATTTCTACTGTAGTCAATCTTGGAACAGGTGTATTCACAATTGCTGATCACTTCTTCAGTGACCGTGAAAAACTAACATATACACCAAGATCTACATTCATTGGTGGTGCCCATACTTCTATGGTCATGTCTAATGGTAGTGTTCTTCCTTCCACAGTCTATGCTATTAAGGTGAATAATGATGAATTTAAACTTGCCACAAGTAAAACTGGTGCAGCAGTTACATTTAACTCTGCTGGAAGTGGAAATGGTCACACTCTTGAAATGGAGAAGAAACTGGAGAAATCTCTGATTACAATTGATGGAGTCTCAAGATCTCCTCTGGCATTTACTCCAATCAACTACACTCTCAGTAACAATGGTGGTTCTGTTTCTGTTGGTGCGACATACTTTGGTATTTCTGGAATCTCTTCCATTCTCCCAGGGGATGTTCTGAAGGTTGATAATGAGTTTGTCAAGGTTAATGCTGTAGGTCTTGGAACTACAACTATCGGACCTATTACAGGAACAGGTTCCTTTAACGTTGTCAAGACTGAGAGAGGATTTGTTGGAACTTTGGCAACAACACATACTGACGGATCTACTATCAGAGTGTTCCAAGGATCTTACAATATGACTAGAAGTAAGATTCACTTCACTGAAGCACCTAGAGGTAACACTCAAGAACTGGTTGATAACAGTAATATTCCATTCCATAAGTCTACCTTCAATGGTAGAGTATA
>NZAU01000164.1 GCA_002686215.1 Candidatus Woesearchaeota archaeon | reverse complement strand
TCGTCATGGTCATTTTGAATTTGACAGAAAATAGTGCCCTTGTAGCTCAGCTGGTAGAGCACCGCTTTTGTAAAGCGGTTGTCGCAAGTTCAAGTCTTGTCGGGGGCTTATGCAAATAAAATACTATAACGATCTTGATAAGTTCCCATACATCATTATTGATGACGTATATAATCAGTGGGAACTAAAAGAAATATGGGAAGAACTAGACTTTTTATGTCATCCTAGAAGGTTAATGCCTGCTACTATTGATAATGGTGCAGCAACTGAAGAGGGTAAAATCTTAAAGTTTAATCATTGTCAATATCTTGATAATGTGTACATAGATAGACAATTTTCAAGTATTCTTCAAATAACCGAAAAGATATTCATGAATGATAGAAAGATCTTTAGTGATCATCCTCATTGGTGTTTTGGAGATATTCAAACTATTGATCAACATTATACTCAGGTCGTCTATTATGAAGACAAAGATGAATATAAGTCACACAAAGATAAATCTATTTTTACATGTCTAACATGGTTTTATAGGAGACCTAAGAGATATAAAGGTGGTGACATATGGTTTCAGGACTTTAATACAGGAGTTGAATGCTTAAATAATAGGACATTAATTTTTCCTTCAATAATAAGACATGCGGTAAAACCTGTTAAAATGGAGGAACAACACAAGGGACAAAAATATGGAAGATTCTGCATCTCGCAATTTATGTCCACTAAATTCTAGGGAGTACGGAAAGTCCAAGATGAATATAAAACTCTGGTATAACTCCGCAATGGGACAATGGCGTTGGACCATGACAGATAAAGACTTAAATATGGAAGCAGGACAACAACCTATGCTTCGTGATGCTTTAAATGATGTAGCAAACACAGTAGAACATATGTTAGATAAGTCTGGATACTTGCCAGAGAAGATAGATTTGGATAAGATAGATTATGGTGATACTCACCAGTAATCCCTTCCGTGTGACTATAGAAACCTCCCTTTAACGAGGGAGGTTTTTTGGTGTCTAAATATAAAAAGAATAGATTTGTCACTGTAGGAAAACGAGATGCCCCTAAGTAGATTAGAGAATTTCCTAAAGAATGCTGAAGGTAATATCCTGTATGTAAACCCTTCTGACTTTGACGCAACCGATAGTTATGAAAATAGAGGTAATTCTCTAACAAGACCTTTCAGAACTATCCAGAGAGCTCTGATTGAATCTGCTAGATTCTCATATAGAGCAGGAAGAAATAATGATAAGATTGATAGTACTACGATTCTAGTATATCCAGGCACACACTACATTGACAACAGACCTGGACACTCTATCGAATCCAATGGAAGCACTGCGACTTTCAAAAGATTTAGGGATGGTTCATGGCAAGAAGGTGGGGCAGAACTAACTGAATTTGACGAGAATACTAACTTTGATATTTTCGACGAAGAGAACGAATTACACAAATATAACAGTGTTAATGGTGGTGTTATCCTACCTAGAGGTACATCTATTGTAGGTCTTGACCTTAGAAAAACCAAGATTAGACCACTATATGTACCAGATCCTCTAAATGATGCAGTACCAAGCACTTCAATCTTCCGTGTTACTGGTACTTGTTACTTCACTGCATTTTCATTCTTTGATGCAGACCCAGCGAGACAGGCATACAGAGATTCTACTGCAAGAAAGGTAAATCCTAGATTCTCTCACCATAAACTCACCTGTTTTGAGTATGCTGATGGTATCAATAACGTTGTATTAGGTAACGATGTAACAGATCTAACTGATCTTGAGATGTATTATTTCAAGGTCACTTATGCTTATGGTGACTCTGGTGGTAGAGGACTTGCCGATTATCCTTCAACAACTTCTCTTGACTTTGAACCATCTGTTGATGAATTTAGAATTGTTGGTGATTTAACAGCAAACCCACTGGGTATTACCAGTTTGAGATCTGGTGATGGTGTAATCCCAACCCAAGAGATTACTGTAATTACTAACAATAAGCATGGTCTATTCAAGGATACTCCAGTTCTAATTTCTGGTATCAGTACAAACGTAAGTGCTTATAATGGTTCTTTCGTTGTCAAAGATGTTCTGAGTGACACGAAATTCACCTATGAGACCACATCAACTCCAACAGATGTCTTACCTACTCAAGACAAATTCAACAACTCACAGATCATTGTAGAGTCTGATAGTACATCATCTGCATCTCCATATGTATTCTCTTGCTCACTAAGATCTGTTTTCGGTGTCAATGGTCTACACGCTGATGGTAGTAAAGCAACTGGATTCAAATCCATGCTTACTGCACAGTTTACGGGTATCTCTCTCCAGAAGGATGACAATGCCTTCATGTTATTTGATGAAGCAACTAACATCTATAATGATAACGAAACCGTAAACGACGATCAGAAACCTTTACACACTAACTCTAGAGCAATCTATAAACCAGATTTTGAGAACTTCCACATGAAGTGCTCAAATGATTCTATCATTCAGTGTGTATCGATCTTTGCTATTGGTTTCGCAAAACACTTCGTTGCTGAGTCTGGTGGTGACCAATCTATTACCAACTCTAACTCCAACTTTGGTGCGATCTCTCTGGAATCTGCTGGTTTCCAAGCAAACTCTTTTGATAGAGATGACGTAGGTTATATTACACACATTATCCCACCAAGAGAACCTGAGAGAAGAATCTCTAACATCACTTGGTTGCCACTTGATGCAACTAAGATTGTTTCTGCTGCTACAACCAACAAACTGTGGTTAGCAAACTTTAAGTCCGCTGACGTTCCGCCCCCAGGTGAACTAGACGCATATAGAATTGGTGGTAAGAGACAAGATAAACTATTCCTACAAACAATTACTGGTACTGCGGTAAGTACCTTCAGTTCTCCAATTCTAATGGATATTCCTGCGGGAACTGGTCTCAGTACAGAGGCATTTAAGACAAATGTTGTGGGTAGAGCTGCTGGTATTAACAGTATTTCTACTAACATTCTTACCTTTACCAAGAATCACCAACTATTCAATGGTGAGAAAATCAGAATTTATGCTGATACTGGTGAGATGCCTGCGAACCTTGAGGCAAATAAGATTTACTATGCACTAACAACTGGTCTAAACCCCAATCAGATTAAAATTTCTACCAGTGTCAATGATGCTGAGGCTAACAATAATATCACAGGTATTACTAATGGTGGTGGTGAACTTACCGTTCTCAGTACAGTTGCTGATAAAGTAACTGGTGAACCAGGTCACCCAATTCAATTTGATGATACAGAAGGTCAGTGGTATGTAAATTCTTCTCCATCAACTTTCTTTAACGAAATTTATACTGGTATTACTGGTATTGGAACTGCTATTGTTGGTGAAGTAACTGGTGGTACATTCATCCAAAGACAAATTGATGCTAGAGGTATTGAAGAAAGAATCTATAAGATTCGTTATGTTGTTCCTAAAGAGTTTAATAATGGTCGTCAACCATCTGAAGGTTTCATTCTCCAAGAATCCAAGAGTGTTGGTGTTGGATCTGCATCCTTCTTAGATGTTAGTGTTAGTGATCCAACTCAACTTAGAAACCCACGTATCATCACACTTGCATCTTACAATAGTGCAACCGAACGTGCTACAATCAAGACTGAAAAAGAACACAACTTTGTTGCTGGTGACCAAGTTATTATCAAAGGTGTAAGTAGTGCAAACAATACTGTTGCTACTGCAACTTCTGCATATAACGGAACTTTTGAAGTCTTCCAAGTAGACAACCCAAGAACATTCCAAGTCAGTGTAACTACTGGAGATCCTGGAGTATTCCTTAACCAGGTCAACCAAAGAAGCACACAACAACAGGTTGAAGCTTTACCAACTGTACAAAGAAGTAGATATAAAGATTCACTTTACATTTACAATTCCAGACAAATCAGAGAACACATTCCTGGTGCTGATGGTCAAGATGGTGTATATGCGGTTACTCTTCTTTGTGGTTCTATTCAACCCGATCAAAACATTGGTTTTGGTGTAAGTGAGAAGAAGTTCTCTCAGAATGTAGTCGATCTGTATCCTCAGGGTGATAGAGACAACTATAATTCTGATCCTGGTCCTGCAATTTCACATGCTCGTAAATCTCCACTAGGTAAAGTTCTCACCAATGACAAGAGAAACTCTGTTACTAGAGAAGGTGAAGAAATCTTCCTGGAAAATAACAACGTTGCATTTGTAGTAGACAGTGCTACTATTACTGGCACAGGTAACACTACTGTTACTCTTAATTTAACCAGAAATCACGGACTTAATAAGATCAAGTCCCTGTCTATTACAAATGGTGGTGCTGGATATAATAATGCTGCTGGTGTTACTACAACAATCTATGCTGCAGATCTTGTTACTTCCACTGGAGGAACTGGTGAAGGTGGTGTAATTAGAGCGAATGTTTCAACTGGAAATACTATCGCTTCGTTTAGAATTGTAGAACCAGGTGGTGCATATGGTATTGGTGATACGATGACCGTATCTGCTGATCCTGCTGGTGCTCCATCAGCATTTGCAGTTCTAACAGTTGATGACATCTATAATAACATCGGTGATTCACTAGAACTCTCTGGTTTCCCCACTCCTAAATTGAATGGTGTCTTCAAGATTATTGACGTTCCCGATGCAAACACTGTTGTTGTAGAGAATGACCTTAATCTTGAGAGTAGTTCTTATAAGACTAGAAATGATGATAGAAAACCAGTTGTTACTTATGCTGGTAAAGGTCTACTCTTTGATAGTTTAGATTTCAATCCAGAAGCAGGTATTGCTACAGTAACAGTTGGAAGTGCTCACAACTTCTTACCTGGTAATACTTTTAGAATTGTTGGTAGTGGTAATACTTTCTTTGGAATTGAAAAGTATCAAGTTCTTGAAAATGTAGGCATTAATACCTTCACATTTACTGCGGGTGTTTCTACTGTTGCACAAACAATGGCAACAGGAACTACAATTCAAAGATATGGTCTCTCCTCACAGGGTAAACCAGTTGGTGCTGGTGAAGAGAACTTGGGTGGTAGATCCACTCCAATGTATGTTGGCATCCAAACTACTTTAGCAAGTCCTGCTGCTAAAACCGACATCACTATTACTTTAACTAATTCGGATGGTTTTGGTCTAGGTGATTACATCACATTGGGTGATGAAATCCTGAGAGTTAAGTCAAATCCAACCACCAATACTTTACAAGTAGCTAGAGGTCAATTTGCTACTCCTGCAAACACTGGTGAAGTTGGACAGGTTGTCCAGAAGATCAAAATCCTACCAATGGAGTTACGCAGACACTCCATTCTTCGTGCATCCGCACATACCTTTGAATACCTAGGTTTCGGTCCTGGCAACTATTCAACTGGTATGCCTCAGGTTCAAGATAGAATTCTGACCGATGATGAGGTTCTACTTGCACAGTCAAGAGAACAAGATGGTGGTGCAGTTGTTTATACTGGTATGAATGACCGTGGTGAATTCTTCACTGGTGCAACTAAGGTCAACGGAACTACTGGTGAAGAAATTACAATCGGTGCTCCTAAGATTACTTACTTCGGTGATGAAAGTAAGAGTGAGGTTGTTAGTGCAAACAACGGTATCTTTGACGATCTGATTGTTAAGAACGCAATTACTGTTGAAGGTGGTGTAAACCAGAATAGAACGTCTCAGTTCTACGGTCCTGTATCTTATACTAACAAAGTAACTGTTTCTTCTGAAGAAGGATTAGAAACTAACATATTCTTCCTGAAAGGTGAGGCAGCACAGGCTAAAGAAATGACGGTGGGTATTCAAACACCCATCATTGGTAAGAGACCTGGTGACATCTCGTTCAAGGCAATACCTGAACCTGGTGGATATATTGGACACGTATTTGCTGACAATGATTGGAGAAGATGGGGTGTAATTTCCATCGAGAAAGATGAAACTTTCCTCACCTTAGATAGAGTTGCTATTGGTGAGACTGGAGGTAGTTCGGGATTTGTTCATGACTCAACCGCAGATGCTTTCCAAGTAAATGGTGTTACTAGAATTGATCACCTATTTGTTGGTGGTGCAGTTACCTTCTCACAAAACCAGACATTCTCTGGTGTTACTTATGAAACTGTCACAGTTAAGGATGAAATTGTCTTAACTGGTACTGCTGGAACAGATAACTACGTCTTCAAAGTTACTGATGCAGATAAGATCGCACAGTTCTCTAACGTAGAAATCACTGGTGCGGCATTCACCTTCGGTAATAATACTCAAGTAACTGTAGAGAACTCTTTCGAGTCTAATTACACTGGAGTCTCTACATTTAAGGGAACAGTTGCAATGGGTCAACTAGAAGTCGTAGGACTTGCTAGTGCTGCGATTGGAATCTTTACTTCTGTAGAATGTGAATTCCTACAGGTTGGTACTGCTGCAAGTATCAAGTTAGGATTTGCAACTGACTTCTATGTTTATGATGACTTAGTTGTTCAATCAAATGCATATGTAAACACTGGTGTTGTTACTACAATCGAAGGTAGTGATCTAACATATGATGAGATTACTGGTACAACAGTTCAAGCGGTTGGATTACGTGCTACTAACTTTGCATCTCCAAATGCAAGAATTAATGTTGGTGTCATAACCACTCTGATTGTTCCACCTTATAATGTAAATACGGGCGACTCCTGGGCAGGTATTAGTACCGCATATATTGGTGTAGGTATTGTAACCACTCTAATTGTTCCTGCTGGTGGTTGGATAGGTGCTCCAAATGCATACATTAACTCTGGTATTGTTACCACAATATCTGGTACTGATGCAACTTATACCAATGTAAATGCAAATAACGTTTACTCACCATACATTGCTGGTCAAACAGGTGGAAACCCTGCTGGTGCTGGTGTTCTTTACGTTGCAAATGCACAAGTTGGTTCTAAACTCTGGTTGAGTGGAACTGCTGCAGGTGAGGGTCTGAGAGCAAATGTTGGTATTATCACTTACTTCGGACATGATGCCAAGAATGTATTGGGTAACCTGGATAGTAATGGCAATAACATGCACATTAATGCAGGTTCTGATGGTATTGTTCAGGCATCTCAATTTAGATCGACAATCGCTCAAGGTGCTGCACCATTTACGGTTGTATCTACAACTAAGGTTACTAACCTGAACGTTGATTTGCTTGATGGTAAGACTGCAACTTCTAATGCGACTGCTGACACTATTATGTCTCGTAATAGTAGTGCAAACACTGCGGTTAATAAATTAACATCTGCAACGATTGATAACTCTGGAAACATTGATACCAACACACTTGATGCTAGCACCGCAGATATTACTACTCTGAATGTCACTGGTAGTATCAATGGTAATTCAAATTATCCATTGATCGACCAATTCAGAATGGGTAAGTACCTAGAAACTTTCAGCGATCTAGGTAATAAGAGTGGAACTGTTAACCTCAATACTTCTACAGCTAACAACTTCAGAATCAGACTCACGGGTAATACCACTGTCAACTTTACCAGTGTTCCTGTAGACGGCAACAATTCTTCTTCTGACATCTACTCAACACAAATTATTATCAAAAATGGAACTGGTGGTGCTAGTTTGACGTGGAACGGTAATATAAAGTGGCCAGGTGGTTCTACACCTTCCAGAACTACTGCTAATGGTGCTGAAGATATTTGGGTCTTTATTTCATATGATGGTGGTGGAGAGTGGTACGGAAACCTCGCTCTACCCGATATGAAGTAGTAATAAATAAATTATCTCGTGATTTAATATATGACTACAACAGAAGTGTCATGTGAGTATAAAGATTTCGTCGGGACTTACAGAAATGTATATCCCGACGATTTTTGTGAACATATGATTAACGCTTTTGAACACATTGAGAGTGGGACTAATTGTGTCCTTAAAAATAGACAACAAGAAGAAGAAGGTTGCACTAAAACTGAAAAAGACGATAATTTTGTCTTTTTAGACTTGAATATACTTACATTTCCTGCATGGAGAGATAAGAATCCAATTCATATGGTGTGGAAAGGTCTCCAAGTTTGTTTCGATCAATACGTTAATCAATATGATCATCTTTTAGGTAGTAACATATCAGGACATGCACTAAAAATGCAAAGAACTGATCCTGGTCAAGGTTATCATATTTGGCACCACGAAAATGATGGATATGAAGACAGACATAGATGTTTAGCGTTCTCAATCTATCTCAATGACATTGAAGATGCAGGTGAAACTGAGTTCCTTTATTTGAAACGAAGAGTTAAACCAGAAAGAAATAAGTGTGTTATTTGGCCTGCTGGTTTTACTCATGTCCATAGAGGTAATGTTGTTCATGGAACTAAATCTAAATATATTATAACTGGTTGGTTTTATTACATCTAAGATGACACATTACACCCGTAGAATCATACAATCAGGATCTCTGTTATCAGGATCAGTTACTTTTAATGCTCCTGGTAATTTTGTTGCTCCGCCAAGATTACAGGTTGCTAGTTTATCTGGAAAGGGTGGACCAGGTAATCCAGGCAATCCTGGTAATGCTGGTAATAAGGGTAATAAGGGTACTGGAAATCCTGGAAACCACGGTGGTGGTGGAGGAGGCGGAGGCGGTGGTGGTGCCGCTGCTGAAGGTGAAAAATCAAGTGCTAATAGTGCAGACGGCGGAAACTCTGGTGAATCCACTTCAAACCCTGGAGGTGGCGGAGGTGGAGGCGGCAGTAGAGGCAACCCAATTAACTTTGGTAGGGACCAAGAATTCAATAACAAATATACCAAAAAAGCAAATGCCGGTAACCCTGGTGGTCAAGGGCAAAGTGGCAATCAAGGTAATAAAAATAATGGCGGTGGTGGTGGATCTGGTAGTCCTGGTAACTCAGGAAATTCTGGACAAAAAACTAGTTTTGGTAATTATCAATTCCCTGGCGGACAAGGCGGAAATGCTGGTAGTGGAAACCCAGGCAATCCTGGAAACCCTGGCAATAAAGGTAATGCTGGTGGCGGCGGTAATGCTGGGCAAGGTGGAAATGGTGGAAGAGTAAATTATAGTAACTTCGGTAATGATGACTATAAAATGTCTTCTATTGAAGCAGGAAATGGTGGAGACGCAGGGCAATCTCCAAATGCCGGCAATCCTGGTAACAATGGTGAGAGAGCATGGTCAACTCGCGGTAATATAGAAGGTGGCAATGGCGGCAATGGTGGTTCTGGTCCTGGTGCCGCTGGTGCTGGCGGTGAAGGTGGTGGCGGCGGTGGTGCCAATAAGAATGATGACGCTGGTGATGGTAAAGCAGGCGGCGGTGGCGGTGGAGGCGGCGGTGGTGGCGCACAACGCAACACCGGCAACCCAGGAAACCCTGGAAATCCTGGAAACAAAAACCCTGGAAACCCAGGAAATGCTGCCAATACCAATACTTTTACAGATATTACTATAACTCCATTCAATAATTATTCTGTAACAGTTCCAAGTGGTGGCACAGTAACTATCTCCTGGGACGCTCAATAAATAATCAAAACTTGTTTAATTTACTATGGAAGAATCCCCTGAAATTAAGATGGACAACTCTGCAGAAATTGACGCAATAAAAAGACAAAAAGCACTTGTAAGCGCACAGATTGAACTTGAACAAATGAAGTTCGAGTTGTATGAACTTAGAGCTGCTAAAAATAGAGGTCGTAGTATTTCTGTTGGTGCTGCATGTGGCGGAACTATAGAAATTTCTATGCGTGGAGATGCTGATGACATGTATGTGCAACTACAACCAACCGAAGCAGTTGAACTCCTAAATTCTCTTGCTGCTCAGTGTGGTTTAGACATTGCTACTAGACCCAAGGAAGATTATGCCACTTGGAGATCTTGGGATCCTAGAACTCTTCCCGACACAGCACACCTTGGTCTTGGTTCATGGCAACTCAGTGATCAATCAAGAGAAAAACTTATTGCTAAAAAAGAAACGGAACTGGAGAAAGTTCGAGTAGAAGAACCTGAAAAACCATTATTGCCTGAAACTGATGAATCTAAGTGAACTTTACATTATTGTTGATAATCACCAAAGAGAAGTACGAGGAGTATTTCAAAAACAACCTCAAGATTGGAAAAATATCTGCACATTTCCTGGACTAAGTGATGAAGAAAAATCTGATTTATCTTGGGCAGGGCATGATGGAGTAGGTTTTGTTCGTGGTGAATCTCTGAAAAATTATTCTTGTAATGATGGTCATTTAGAAGAAATAAAACTGAATATAAAAAGAATGTCAGAAGAAATCACGAAAGATTTTCGTGATGAAGGTGTGGTTTTTGAAGGATATAGATTCCCCATTGATTTGGAATCAATTATGTTTGCCAACTTCCAAAACAATAGGCATTCTAATATCATCAAGAGTCAGAACAATTACCATAAATTCGATAGAGATCGAATGTTCTCTCTTGTAGAGAAACTGAATCGTAGATTTGATGAACTTCTAGAACAAGAGATAGAGTTTTTTAGACAAGTTGATGAGTGTTCTACAGTATATGAGTTAAGTCAATTAAGTTATGGTATCTGATTATTTTAATTATGATGTAGACAGTCTGGATTATATTATTTCAGATTTAGAATTAGATCATTCCTCATCAGATGAATGGCCTTTGATGTCATTTAATAACCCATCATGTGTAACAGTTTCTGATATTTTTTCTGAGGAAGAAATTGGTAAGATTATATTTACGGGTAAACAATCTGGTTCAAATTTAGGAACTGTTGCTTCACATAATGAATTCGTAGTTGACTCTGATGTGAGAAGATCTAAAGTTTCTTGGTTGAAACCAAACTCATTCAATAGTTGGTTGTATGAAAAACTGACCCGCATTATTTGTGAAGTCAATGATTCTAATTGGGAATATGATTTACGTTCTATACAAACATTGCAGTTTGGAGAATATCATTCAGAATATCAGGGGCATTATAGACAACACTTAGATGCTAATCTGGGAAACAATGTAAATACAACTCAAAGAAAATTAAGTTTTTCAGTTCAACTATCACATCCCAATGATTATCGAGGTGGTGATTTATTATTGAATAATGGTGCAGAGTCAATATCAAAAAATAAAGGATCTATGACTCTATTCCCTTCACATACCTTACATGAAGTAACACCAGTGACCAAAGGTGTTCGTTATTCTTTAGTTGGTTGGGTTATTGGAGATAAGTTAAAATGAATAAAGTAATTGAAGGATTTTTAGGACTAGAATTTTGTAAATTTACTGAACAATATTTTATCACTAGACTATCTTCTGGTAAAGATATTGAATTTGGTTCTGACGCAAACACAAATAATGGAGGTATGAATATCTACGGTGATCCTTTCACTGATACAATTCTAAAACTATCCACAGATCACATCTCATGTATGTTAGGCAAACATTTATTGCCAACTTACTCTTATGTAAGATTTTATCAAAGAGGTGATGAGTTAAACATACACACAGATAGACCAGAATGTGAATACTCCGCAACTCTTACTCTAGCACATCCTTCAGATCAACCACTATCCCCAATCTATTTCAACAAAACTCCTTCAAAAAATGGTGCTGAAAGTGTTACTCTAAAAAGGGGAGATCTGTGCATTTATGAAGGTTGTAAATACTATCATTGGAGAGAACCAATAGAATCTGATTGGTTGCTTCAATGTTTTATGCACTGGGTTGATGCAAATGGACCCCATAAAGACTTATTATTTGATGGAAGACCTTCTTTAGGACTACCTAAATAAAAATGTCTGAGTTACTTATTATTCTCTATCATGGCAAAACCAACAGAAACTACTGGTACTGATGTCGAAAGTATGATTACTGATCTTACGTCAAGACTCGAAAAACTTCGTGAAGAACTTCTCGAAACTGAAAGAGCGTTTAACACTAAGAAAGAAGAATTTATTAAACTGTCTGGTGCTCTAGAAGCATTACATACAGTCAAAGGATAATCTTTGAAACTCCACAGAGTTATTATATACATTATTAGGGGGGTGTGTCAATATTGACTA
>NZAU01000167.1 GCA_002686215.1 Candidatus Woesearchaeota archaeon | reverse complement strand
CCTCCCCAGATATTCTCCCAGACACTCCATCAGGTGTGAGTGGTGGTTCTAAACTTGCCAAGATTACCGATGGTGCTGTGAGTTTTGATGGTAGTGGTGATACCTTAAGTTTAACTGGATCTTCTGATGTTCAGTTTGGAACTGGCATATTCACAGCAGAGTGTTTTGTATATGCTGATGGATATCCTGGCAGTGGTGTTTATGGTATTTTTGACACTGGCACAGCAGTAAATGGTAATAGATTTAGTATGGTATTATATCCAAGTGGATTAATTTCTATTGATAATAATACCAACCTTTTACAGTCTTCATCTGCAATGAGATCAAATGCTTGGAATCATGTTGCATTTGTTCGTGAGGGCACAGGATCAAATGAGGCAAAACTTTATATAAATGGGGTGCTTAGTAATCAAGCAACTATTAGCACTGATTTCAATAATGATGATTTATTGATTGGAAAAACTATTGACAATTATAGTTGGAAAGGACAGATTAGTAATGTTCGTATTGTAAAAGGCACTGCAGTCTACACATCAAACTTTACACCACCAACCAGAGCACTGACTAATGTAACCAACACAAAACTTCTGTGTTGTCAGTCAAACACCTCTGCTATTGCTGCTGCGGTAAACCCTGGAACTGCTGCCATTACATCCTTCTCAGGATTTAGAGATAGTACAACAAGTAGCAGAACTTGGGATGATTCAAGTTCATCCTCAGCAACATCACAAGCTCTTGGACCTGATGACATTTATTGGATTGATTTAGGTTCTAATATTACAGTAACAAATGTTAGATTTAAGGTAGTATCAAGTGCTTCATCTAACCTCAGTCTAACAAATTTTATATTACGTCTTTCAACATCATCAAGTTCACTTGGAACTGAGACTTGTGCTAGTGGTTGTACTGCCTCTGCTGTAAATACAGTTAATTCTGGATCTGCACCAGGAGAGGCTATTATTGAACTACATGATTTTAGTCAAAGCACAAGGTATCTTGGAATAACAAATGGTAGTGGAAGTTATAGTGGAACTATAATTTATAGTGATGTACAAGTTAATCTGCCAATTCATCCAATTGGAAACGTAACAGCAACCAACTTCAACCCATTCAACACTGACATCAACACAGTTCGTGGACAAGAGAGTGGTTATGTTACTTTTAATCCTTTAAGACTTTCTGCGAATGCACCAACTCTTTCAGAAAATAATCTAACTGTTACTGCTGGGGGTTCCGCTGCCTGGTATAACAGTGGAACAACCATAGATGTTTCTTCAGGAAAATGGTTTTGGGAAGTATATCCAAGAACTGTTGGTGGATCTGGATTTACTGTTGGTGTAGCATTAGAGGGATATGAATGGAATAGAGATACCTCTGGCACTGGACTTCCTTGGTTGGGAAGTGCAACGGGAACTTCTTGGTCGGTTTATTCCACAGGACAAAAATATTTTGGTGCATCTGGAACTAACTACATGGATGCTTTTACTACATCAGATGTCATCGGAGTTGCTCTTGACGTAGATGCTAATACATTAACTTATTATCAAAACGGAATATCTAAAGGAGTTGCTTTTAGTGATGTTAATCCTGAAAAAGGAAAAAGTCTACAAATTGGATTATCTGTACATGGAACTGGATCAAATAAAGCTTCCATTAACTTTGGTCAAAATCCCTTCAAGTTCTCACCACCTGCTGGTTTCCAACCACTGAATACTGCTAATGTCCGTCCAGAGACTGTCATTTCACGTCCTGATCAGTATGTTGGTATTGTTACCTATATGGGTGCTGGTGGTACAAAAAAAGTTGATGGTTTGAAATTCAGTCCAGATATGGTTTGGGTGAAGGCACTCGACAGTGACTTTGCACCTATGCTTGGTGATTCTGTTCGTGGATTTAGTGAAACGACGATGTTATCTCCATCATCTAACGCAGAAGAGGATCGTAGCACTGATCCAACTGATGGATCTGAGCGTGGTTATATTTCTGCAAAAAATAATAGAGGATTTACTGTTGTCGATGGTTCAGGAACCTCACAAGTCAATGGATCAGGTGAGGACTATGTGGCGTGGTGCTGGAAGGCTGGTGGTAATAGTGGCAACTTCAATGTTGATTATGTTGGATACTCAACCGCTGGTGATGCTGCTATGAGTATTGCCGATCAAAATACCACTGGTTACAATACAGATCAAAACTGGGGAAGTGGAGCAACTGGTGAGATCAACCCAGGTGGTGGTGCTTTAGAATCAGGTTGTTTTAATGGAGACTTCTCTAATAGTATCAATAGTTACTGGGGAGATGCTTCTAAGGCTATTACATATACTTTCAATGATTTACCTTTCAAAAAAATTAGATTTTATATGGTTGCAAATAGCGTCAGTAATTCATATGTGAAGTTCAACGGTGTGGCTCAGACTGAAGCAAGAATTAGATATCCATCCTTGAAATTTGGTTGGGTTGAAGCAATAGATGTACCAAGTCCTCTGAATAAAATTGAAGTTTTTACTCATGGATCAGCTGATTTTATCAGTCTCTATGCTGTAGAAGTTGATGGCAAAATATTAGTTAATAGTAGTGGTGTAACTCCACCGAATCTTCCATCAATTCCTGCAACTGGTGCATCAGTTGGCACAAAACAGGGGTTCAGTATAGTAACCTATACCGGCACAGGAAGTGCTGGAACAATTCCTCATCGACTCACACAAGATCCTGAATTTGTTATCTTCAAGCAAAGAAACAATCAAGATGACTGGCGTGTTTTCCATAAGGATCTAGATCCTGATGAAACGCAAGATTATTATTTAATATTACAATCAACGAACGGTAAATCTGCTGATCAGAACCAGTCGTTTATGAATAGAGTGCCACCAACAGGACCTGTTATTCATCTTGGAACAGATAGTGCTATCAACGGTAGTTCAACGACCATGGTTGCATATTCCTGGCATAGTGTACCTGGACTGCAAAAATTTGGAACCTTTGCAGGAAATTCAAATGCAGATGGAACTTTTGTAGAATTAGGTTTCCGTCCTGCACTGCTATGGGTGAAACGCACTGATTCAACTGGCAACTGGGTTATCTTGGACACCAAGAGAAATCCCACTAACCCAGTTAAAAAATCTCTCTATGCAGATTCATCTGACAATGAATATACCCCAGGTCAAAATTGGGCTGACATACTTTCTAATGGATTTAAAATACGCGCAACTTACGGAGAAGTTAATGTTGGAACTTACGTTTACTGTGCATGGGCAGAAGCACCATCAATCGACCTATTTGGTGGGGGTGCCAATGCACGCTAACATAAATAAGAAAAAGTAGTGGTATAGGGTAACGTGGCGAATTTTCCCGATAGTCCTGGTATTGGAAGTGTATTTGTAGATTCCACTTCTGGTTTCGCGTACAAGTGGACCGGTGTTGTTTGGAAAAGTTTTAACGCAGCAGCAGGAAGCGAACAAAAAGTTTTAGATGATATTAGTAGTGGTTTTAACAATTCCACTACTACTTTCAATTTGACAGTAAGTAGTTCAGCATTTGCTCCAAGCAATGCTCAGTCTTTACAGATTTCACTGGGTGGTGTCATTCAGGAACCTGAAACTGACTACACCATTGATGGAACAACCATCACATTTACAACTGCACCAAACGCAGGTTTAGATTTCTTTGGCATCGTTAGATCAACTGCGGTCAACCTTGACTTTGCTAATGATGGAAATATTTCCACAAAGCAACAATTCACCGCTACAGAAGCGCAAACAACATTTACTGTAACTGGTGGATACACTGTTGATAACTTAGATGTTTATCGCAATGGTGTAAGATTAAGATCAAGCACTGACTTTACTGCGACAAACGGAACCACATTTGTATTAACAGCACCTGCTTCAACTGGTGACTTACTTGAAAGTGTTGCTTACAAAGTAGCATCTGTAGTTGTAACTCAAGGCAATTTTACTAACTTAAATCTTACAGGTATTGCAACTGTTGGTATATTAACGGGTCTTACATCTGCACAAGCGGGTGTATTTTATGGTCCTTTAACAGGTAATGTCACGGGTGACCTTACCGGTGATGTAACTGGCAATGCAGACACCGCAACGAGTGCTACAACTGCTACAACTGCTACAAATGCACAGGGACTTACAGGAACTCCTAATATAAGTATTGGTTCCCTTACTGCTGCATCAGGAACTGTCAGTGGTAACTTAAGTATTGGCGGAACTTTAACATACCAAGATGTCACCAACATGGACGTGTTGGGTATTGGTACATTCCAACAGGGTCTTCAAGTTCTTGCCAATGGTGTTGACGTAACAGGTATTGGTACATTTGAAGATAGAATAACCTATGATGGTTCTCTTGAACAAGCAGGTGGTGGAACAGTCACTTACGCGGTAACAGTTGCAAGTAAGGATTCAACTCACAGATATAATGGACAAGGTAGTGGAAATGCTTATGTCATTGATAACTTACAAGCACCAGTTATTACTGTAACTCCTGGAAGAACTTATAGATTTACCAATGATAATACTGGTAGTCATCCTCTCAAGTTCTACTATCAAGCAGATAGAACAACTTTATATACAACTGGTGTAACTTTTGATAACTCTTACACTGAAATTACAATAACTGATACTACACCCGCAGTTCTTCATTATCAATGTACTAATCATCAATTAATGGGTAATGCTATAATTACCCAGTCGAATCCTATTGTTGGAGCAGGTATCACTCTTAACGCCGATGGTGGTGGAGTTCATGTAACTGGTATTGTTACTGCAACAACATTTTCCGGTAACTTAACTGGTAATGTTACTGGAGATGTAAATGCTGCTACTTTTGACTCTGGAGTTGGTGGAGTTGTTGTTACAGGTGTTACCACAACAACATCAATAAACTCAACTGACTATGAAGGTAATTTTGAACTTGATGTGTTCCTCTTTGGATAAATAAAACTACAAAAGGACTAAGAAATGGCACTCAACAGAGGTAGATTAACAAATAATGTGATCGCTGTTCCAAGTGGAACTACCACTGGCATCGTCACTGTTGCAAGCAACAAGAAGATTTATGTGAAATCCATTATGGTGCATAATACTTCTGGTGTTACCACTGCACAATCTGCTATTCACTATGTCGCTAATGGTGAATCTGTGGGAGCAGGAACAAGTCTTTTTAACTTGACAGTTGAACCGAATGAGACAATATTTGTTGAACCAAACTATCCCATTGTATTAACAACAACTGGTGATGGTATGAGTGTTACATCAACTGATGCAACTACCAATTACTTCTTTACCGGAGACGTGGAGGTTTGATATATGGTATATAAGTCTACAAGAGGCAAAACTGGTGGTGGTCCGGGTACGGGTAACGCAAGTAAATTAACACAAGTAGATAACAGTAGAAGAACTGTTTTAGGTCAAGGAATAGGCGGAGGCGGTGGAGCAGCGTCCAGTCCCCTAACAAATCCTATTTACGAAATACAGATTACATCTGCACCTGGACCCTCTGGAGACAATGGAACTACCATTGATCTTCTTGAGGAAACAGACTATACAAAAATATTTCCAGGTCCTGGAACTTGGACTATCCAAGCAACCACAACTTTCCCCGCAATTATTGAATTAGTCGGTGGCGGCGGTGGCGGTGGCGGTGGTGCTAACGCTGGACAACCAGGACCCACTGCTGGTGGTGGCGGTGGTGGTGGAGATGCTGTTTTTAGTGGCACTCCTGTTGGCACTGTAACTGCTAATGGTGGACAAGGTGGACGAGGTGGTAGAGGTGATGTCGGTGGCACTCCTGACAGTGACAGAAACGGAGAACCTGGAACTGGTGGAACTACAGACACTGGTTCTGCTACTCCTGGTATCACTTTCGCCACAACAACAAATGGAAGCAATACTAATGGAAGTAACAAAGGACCACCAAGTGGCGGTGGTGCATCTGATATTCCTGCCGTTGCAAACCGCAATCAATTTAGTGCTACTGTCGGAGGTGGAGATGGTGGAAACCATGGAGGTGGCGGAAACCCCGGAAGCCAAGTCGGTGGTGGCGGTGGTGCAGGACAAGGTGCATACATCAGATCTAATGGATTTGATCTAGAGGGTGGTGTAACTTACACCTTCACTGTTGGAGGTGCTGGTAATGGTTCTCCTGGAAGTCCTAATAGAGGTTCTGGTGGATCGGGTTCTGCTGCTTCAGCAGCAATCCAAGTCAACTTCTATGATGATTGATAGGACAGATAAATAATAAAAAAGATTTATACAAATGGCACTCTCCAGAGGGCGATTAACTGATGAGGTTTCAGTCGTTGCGGCTGGAACCACTGTCGGTTTATGTACCGTAGCAAATAGCAAAAAAGTATATGTGAGATCAATCATTGCACACAATGATGCTCATACTGATACTGTATTTGCTCACGTATATTATAGACCTAATGGACACTCAATCACTAAAGACAATAGATTGTTTCAAGTAGCAATCGCTCAGTCAGAAACCGTTTATATTGAACCCGCATATCCTATTGTATTAGAAACAACTGGAGATGAGTTGGGTATTGGATGTACTTTAGGATCTATCAACGTATTCGTAAATGGTGATAGGGAGGCTTAATAAATGGCTTTTAAGTCTTCAAAAGGAAGAGAAGTTGGAAAAGAACTAAAAGTTTTCAAAAGCACGTCAATTGGACAAGGTGTGGGTGGTGGTGGTGCAGCAGCACCTACCGCTATTCAAGCTACAGGTGGTGCCATACAGGAACCGGGTAATGGTTTCAAATACCACGTCTTTATATCAGATGCAGCACAAACTTTCGATATAGAAAGTGGAACTGGTGATCTTGACATTCTTGTTGTTGCTGCTGGTGGTGGTGGCGGCGGAGCAGGAAACGATGGAATTGCTGCTGGCGGTGGTGGCGGCGGTGGAGTTCTGATGAGGAATCAACCAAATGTGAGTGGTCCTATAACATATCCTGTATCTGTAGGATCTGCTGCTGCTCGCCAAACTGGTAACCAAAGAGGAGGACAGGGAGGGGGTTCATCTTTTGGTACACCTGGACAAACAGGATACACTGCAACTGATGGAGGAGGTGGTGGAGGAGGCACCACAGGACCACAAGCGCCTGGCGGATCTGGCGGTTCTGGTGGAGG